>DLLC01000063.1:75921-79607 GCA_002476625.1 Porphyromonadaceae bacterium UBA7572
ATTCTGGCATCAATAGCAATGGTCTTGGCGTGAGTGCCTACCTATCTGAAAAGGTGGACAGTGTGGACGACATCATCATGAAAGGTAATATTCACGAAAATCTTGACCTCGTGAACGTGGGCGCCATTCCACCCAACCCCACAAGCCTCTTGATGAGCGACCGCCTTGAAAAGCTCATCAGCGAGCTGAAGAAGCGCTACGAATGTGTAATCCTCGACACCGTGCCATTTGGCGTGATTGCCGACGCATCGCTGATCAACCGCTTCGTGGACGCCACCATTTATGTGATTCGTGAGGGCAAGATCGACCGCAGATACCTCGACGACCTCCAGAAGATGGCCGACGAAGACCGAATCAAGAATATGGTAATCCTGCTCAATGGCGTGAAACTCAAAGCCAAGAGATATGGTTATGGATATGGATATGGATATGGTTATGGTTATGGTTACGGATACGGCGAAGAGCAAAAAGGCAAGAAAAAAGGCCTGTTCCACACCGAATCCAAGCCCAAAGATTAGAATAAGCAAATAACCCTAAAATAGACGGCAAGGTGTTAAAATTATTAACATCTTGCCGTTTTTTATTTCAAAAATTTCTGGCTGTCTCAAAAATAATATAAATCGCAAAAAGCAAGAATCAGCACCTTGAAAGCTACTCACATTTAAAAAAAATGTGCATTTTTTAAAAAATTACATTTTTTAACATAGAGGTTAAAAAAGAAGTATCCCTATTCATTTTCAGCAAGATAACGTAACTTTGCAACGTAAACAAAAGCTTCTTGGCGCTATTTTCTTGAAGAAAAGCCCCTATTTAAAGAAGCTGGCATAGCCAATCACTATCACTCTAAAAGGCTGCATCAATCAATATATATAACAGCTCTGCGCTATGCCCATTAAAATGCATAATTTATGAAACGAATGTTATTAGCTACTTTATCAATTCTATGTTTAATCTCAGCTATGCAGGCACAGACAGGTGAATTCAAAGTGAAATCCACCATGTATTACGCTGGAGGCAAATGCGGACGAGGCACAGCAAGCGGCGACCGTATCGTTCCCCACAAGGTGCTTTCTGGTGAACACCGCTGGGTGGCGCTCTCGCTCGATCTTTACAGGGCAGGATTCCAGTTTGGCGACACCATCGTGGTAAGCGACCACAAGTCGGACTGGGTGAATGGCCTATGGGTGGTAAAGGACAAGATGGCAAGCCGGGCCAAAATCGACTTCCTCGTGCACCGCAGTAAAGGCCACACCTTCCAAAACAGCGCATGCACCATTCGCAAAAAGCGTGCCGACGAAAACATCGACACCGACACCACTGTGGAAGACTAACCCGCCCCAATCCTCTTCACAACACCAATAAAAAGAACCACATTCTACAAATAACCACGAATTTCACGAATTACACGAAAACATGTATGTATCATCACATCTTTCGTATAATTCGTGAAATTCGTGGTTTTTAATTACATACAAATAAATAAGCGCAAGCGAGGGTTGGATAATGTCCGTGCCGCGCTTGCGCTACTGTCTATATATAAAATATGTGATTCTATCTATCTATTAGCTTTTTTACTTCCCTTTTTTGGGAGCCACTTTGGTGTATTCCTTGTTGAGCTGCTCCACCACGTCGCTGGTGACGTCGTATTTCGAGTCCACATAGAAAGTGGCAGCCTTGTTCAGAATCATGTCGTAGCCCTTTTCCTTGGCGTACTTCTTGAGAAACTCAGTGATTTTGTCGTTGAGATCCTTCTGGTTTTCTTGCAGAATCTTTGAGATTTCCTCCTGCTTGTTAGCCACAGCCTTCTGGGCGGCGTTCATAGCATTCTGATAAGTAGCCTGGTCGGCTTGAGCCTGCTGAGGGTTGGTGGCATACACATTGTTCTTTTCCTTCTGTGCGAAGCTGGCCTGCAGGTTGCGTATCTTTTCCTCCTGAGCCTTCTGCAGCGCGTCGAGCTGGTTTTGCATACGCGTAGCCGACTCGTTGTAGTCCTTGGCCAGGTTGTAGAATTTCAAAAGTGTGTCGGCATCAACATAACGCACGGTCATGTTTTCATTGGCCTGCTTGGGCAAGTTTGCAGAAGCCGGAGCTTTTTCATCGGCCTTCTTTTCGCCTTGGCAGGCAGCGAAGCCCACCATCATCAATGCCACTAAAGCAAGCGTGGAGATTTTGTTCAAAAAATTCATTTTTTCGTTAGTGTGTATGAGTAATTATTTATAAAATTCCTTGTCTTGAGCGCAAGTGATACCCCGGTCCCTCATGTGCTTGTTGCCATGAATATGCGTGTTGGGAAACCTCCCGCCCTTCACGAAGAAGACTCTCACGCCAAGCAGCATCACGGCAATGCCAATCAGAATAGTAATCACCAATATGATCTTCACTTTTTTCCTTTTAATATTTTCGCATTGCAAATATAGAAAAGGTTTGCGACATTTTACCCTTTATTTCAAATAAAATTTGTAACTTTACGATTGTTATCCTACGGTTTTAACAAAAATTTGTTACACGCAACGATAACTAACACTTGCGATAACCATTAATTGTTATATACATCTAAACATTAGAACTATTATGGAAGTAAAAGATTTAAAACCCGCTCGCGTCTGGAAAATCTTCGACGCGATTACTAAAGTGCCCCGTCCATCAGGCAACCTCGACAAAATTCGTGAATGGCTTGTTGGCTTTGCCAAGGAGCACAATCTTGAGTACAAGGTGGACGCCACTGGCAACGTGGCCATGTTCCGCCCTGCCGCTCCCGGTTTTGAGAACGCCAAGGGCGTGGTGCTGCAAGGCCACATGGACATGGTGGCAGAAAAACTTCCCACCTCAAATCATAACTTCCTCACCGACCCTATCGAAACCCGCATAGTGGACGGCGAATGGGTGTTTGCCAACGGCACCACCCTCGGCGCTGACGACGGCCTCGGACTGGCCATCGCCCTTGCCGCCCTCACCGACCCCGACATCAAGTGCGGCCCGCTCGAGGCACTCGCCACCGTTGACGAGGAGACAGGCCTCACCGGTGCCACCAACATACAGGCCGACATGCTCGTGGGCGA
This sequence comes from Porphyromonadaceae bacterium UBA7572, assembly GCA_002476625.1. GTDB lineage: Bacteria > Bacteroidota > Bacteroidia > Bacteroidales > Muribaculaceae > Sodaliphilus. Next base: position 78,981 of record DLLC01000063.1, read on the forward strand.
CTACCTGCTCAACCTCGACAGCGAGGACGACGGCGTAATCACCATTGGCTGCGCCGGCGGTGTGGTCACCCCCGTGCTGTTCGACTATGAGCCCGAGGCCGCACCAGCCGACCTCTGCTATTTCGCCATCAAGCTCGGCAAGCTCATGGGCGGGCACTCTGGCTCCGACATCGACAAGGGGCTGGCAAGCGCCACCAAGCAGATAGCGCGCATCCTCTATATGCTGGGCAAGAAGGTTGACTACCGCCTGGCAAGCATCAACGCCGGCAACCTCCACAACGCCATCGCACGCGACGCCGTGGCTGTGGTGGGCGTGAAGCCTGCCGACAAGGAGACCCTCGCCACTGTGGTCAACACCGTAGCCGCCGACATCAAGGACGAGTACAAGCGCCCTGAACCACACATCGAGGTGACCGTGGAGAGCGTCGACGCCCCTGCCACCGTGATCGACGCCTGCACCGCCAAGCGACTGGTGGCAGCCTGCTTCGCAGCACAGCACGGCGTGTATCACATGAGCCAGGAAGTGGACGGCCTGGTGGAGACTTCCACCAACTTCGCCAGCGTGAAGACCGGTGCCGACACCATCTATCTCGAATTCTTCAGCCGCTCGTCCACCGAAAGCTCGAA
>DLLC01000063.1:79667-79834 GCA_002476625.1 Porphyromonadaceae bacterium UBA7572
GAGCTCGCGCTTCAAATAGAGGCGCTCTTCACCCTCGCAGGAGCCAAGGAAGTGAAATACGAGGGCAGCTACCAAGGCTGGGCCCCGAATGCCGACAGCCGCCTCTTGAAGCTCGCAGTGGCACAGTGGGAGCACCTCTACGGCGTAGAGCCTAAAGTGGAGGCCAT
>DLLC01000063.1:79882-80530 GCA_002476625.1 Porphyromonadaceae bacterium UBA7572
AAGTGGAGGCCATTCACGCAGGCCTTGAGTGTGGCCTGTTCCTGAAAGTGGCGCCACACATGGAGATGATTTCTTACGGACCAACGCTGAAAGACGTGCACTCTCCACGCGAGTGCTGCCACATTCCTGCCGTACAAAAAGGCTGGGACTTCACAGTGGCACTGCTTAAAGCCATTGCCGCCGACAAGTAATATTGCGCATGCCCAAAAGGCTGCGAATATAGCATAACACTGCACATCCGCCGCATCACAGCTGACGCGGCGGATGTTTTTTTTAAAAAAAGACAAAAATTCAAGCCGCTTTTTTGGGATAAGCCAGATATATTACTTATCTTTGCACCTACACGCAAAGCGTGATCCACAGGTTGGTATGGACACGCACACCTACACCCATGCCAATTCATCGGAGCGCCCAGCCTCACATGGGCTAATGGCCGGCAAGGGTGCGTAGTGGATAACTTTGGTTTGTGAGAATTTAATGGCATATCGTTGAAAATATAATGCAAAAGAGGTTAATTACTAAAATTTTCTTCAAAACAAAAACTGTTAGAGTTCTAAAAATAATAGCATTTTGTTAATTGTTAATTAAGCTGGCCACTCTCAGTGATGAGCGAAACCGGCAAAAAAATTAAAATGTTTTCCTGTGTGG
>DLLC01000023.1 GCA_002476625.1 Porphyromonadaceae bacterium UBA7572
CACCGCCATCTACATCAAGCAGTCGCTCGGCAAACTCTCGGCGCTGTGCGGATGCGTGGTGGCGTCCACAGGTTCGGCTTGTGGCATCACCTATCTGATGGGCGGCGGCTACAAGCAGGTGGCGTATTCGGTGAAGAATATGATAGCCAACCTCGCCGGCATGGTGTGCGACGGAGCAAAACCCGCCTGCGCACTGAAGGTGACCAGCGGTGTGTCAACAGCCGTGCTCTCTGCCATGCTTGCTATCCAAAACCGCCACGCCACCAATGCCGAGGGACTGATTGAGGACGATGTGGACCGCTGCATACACCACCTCACGCAAATTGGCGCCAAAGGCATGAACGAAACCGACCGCATGGTGCTCGACATCATGACACATAAATCACCCAAATGAAAGACGCCACAAAAGAAATTTGCGGCCGAGTTTGCCACGTCCTTTCCACGGACAGCGAGCCTCAGTGCGTGCTCGTGAAGCCCCTCTGCACCTTCGAGCGGAAGCTGCTGGTGCATGAATGCGAGCTGATAGGGCAGAGAGCAGAAAAGGGCTTCGTGATGTATGCTTTCGAGGTGCGCGAGGCCGAACTGTGGAAAGACGGGGTAGGGGAGCTGCTACACTACATAGAGCACTGCCTTTTAAGCATAATTAAGGCTCACTACGCCCATCTGCCGATCGTGCTGGGCGGTTACTCGCTGGGCGGGCTGTTCGCCCTCTGGTGCGCCACACGCACTGCCACGTTCAGCGCTGTGGCGGCCTGCTCGCCATCGCTATGGATGGAAGGGTGGGAAGAATATTACGCAGAGCACCCGTCGAAGGCCAAATACATCTATATGAGCATGGGCAAGCAAGAGGAAAAAACCAGAAAAATGCCTTTCGCACTGGTAGGCGACAGGTGCCGGTGGCAACACGAGCGCCATTTGGCAGAAGTAGGGGAGAGGCACTGCTGCCTGAAGTGGCACGAGGGCGACCACTTCACCCAGAGCGAGCTTCGTAAAGCCACAGGATTTGCTTGGTGCATCAGCGCCCTCACCTCAGGCCAGCCAATGGAAGAATGCACCAGGTCACGTCTTTAAAATGTGGAGTAAGAGGGTGCATTGGTACGGCATGGAAAAAGCAAGTGCCCGCTTAGCCTTGTATCCAAAGGGCTAAACAGGCACCTGCTCATTCTGAAAATATATGTGCGCATAGAGGCACTAAGGCCCAAATCACTCAAGAATCAGATTCACGAGAATGGTCACATCGGTCACATCGAGCACACCGTCGTCGTTGAGGTCGCCAGTGGCGAGCGTCACATCACCATTCTCCAAAATGGAAGTGGCAAGTGCGGTGACATCATCGGTGTTCACCACGCCATCGCCATTGATATCGCCAGTCAGTTCAGGAGCTCTGTATTCCACCAGGTAGTTAGCGGCCGCAAACTCATAAGTGCTATTATACTTGGTGAGCGTGCCATAACCAATCACAGATGCACCCACTGTAATATTTGGATCTTCTGAATATTTATTCTCGGCGTCCTTCTGGTTGCGGAAGAACATAAATTGTGGCGCATTAGTAGTGCCATCGTCCGATACATTGAACGACACGTTGCCATACTTCGCATCGAAAGCAGTGGTGATCTTGCTCACCACACCCTTCACATACACAGGCGTGTTGAGTCCCTTGCCAGCGTCGATCAGCGCAATGGCTTCTGCCACGGTGTAGGCGGTCTCCTTGGTGTTGGCAATGGTCTTCACAGTCACAGGATAGGTGCCAGAAGCGCTCACACCACCGTAAGTGGCAGTGGCGATGACATTTACCGATCCCTCCTGTGTGAATGTGGCAGGGGCAAAATCCCAAACAGGAGTCACGGCCTCGGTAGAGTTGTCGTCGTAGGTGGCAGTCACTGTCAATCCCTCTGTGGAGAATTTATCACCCACATAATATTCCGTGGTTAAAGGAGTGCCTGTGATGGCTAAGCTGCTAACCTGCTTCTGTGGTCCACTTTTCTCATAGTTCACCTTCACACTTGAAATTCGCGACTGCGACTTCAGTGTGATGGTAAAGTTGCCGTCGCTCTTGATGGTGACTGTGGAGCCCGATATGGCAGCTGTGGCATTTGTGTAAGTTGATCCGCTCAATGCACTGGCATACGTGCTACTTGCGCAAGTGACCACAGCGCCAGTTATCTTATATCCGTCTTTAGCGGCAAAAGTCACTACATTAGAGGCGTACCATCGAGGTGCGGCAATATAACTTTTATTAGGAGCGCTAGAGCCTTTCCCTTGCTCTTGGGTGATTTTGCAGCTTGTGCCGTTCCAGGTGATCACCTTGTCGGCAAAAGATCCGTCTATTAGCGAAATGGTTTCCTCAGTGGCCCACGATGAGGCGGTGGCTAACATTGCCATGGCCAGTAAAGTAAATAGTTGTTTCATAATAGTTGTCTGTTAGATTTGTTGTTGTTTTGTAGATATATACAGTTTATGTGTATAAGCATCACAAAGGTAGTTAATAATCCTATAAATGAAAAAAAATAATGGCAGGATTCTTTTCCTGCCATCATATTTCGATATTCCTAAAGAATGTTACACCTTTTGGCGGGCCTTAGCCTGCACCACGTTGAGCACATGGTCGCCCAGTTTTTCCATTCCATTCACCAGGTCGATGTAGAAGGCGCCCAGGTCGTAGTCGTAGGCTCCGGCGCTGATCTGAATCAGGTTGTTGTCGCGCAGGCTGGTGCGCAGGCAGTTGATTTCGCGCTCTATCTCATAGCTTTTCGAAATGTCGTGTCCTTCACCCTCTGGCATTTGCAGTGTGGTGATCATCTGGTCGAGCGAGCCAGCCACGAGCTTCTCCATTTCGGTGATGTGAATGCCCTGCTCCTGGGTGAAGTGGGCCTTACACTTGGTGCGCTTGCGCGAGAGCGTGCGCGCCAAATTGTAGCAGCAGTCGCCAATGCTCTCAAGGTCGTCCACCTCGCGGAGCATGCGCTGGATCTGGCGTTTCGACTCGTCGGAAAGGTGCCCCTCGCTCACCTTCTGCAGGTAGTGGGCTATCTCATACTCCATATTGTCGGTGATGCCCTCATATTTCTCCACCTTCTTAAACAAGGCGTTGAATTCGTCCTCCTTCTCTATGCCGTGCATGCTGGTCACAATCTCAAACGCCCTCTGGCATCGCTTGCCCATCAGTGCTATTTCCTTGCGCGCCTCCAAAAGCGAGAGCTCGGCAGTGGAGAGGAGGCCAGCGGAGATGTACTTCAGTCGGGGCTGGTTTTCCTCGGTGTTCTTGTCGGGAAGCACCTTGCACACAAAAGCCTCGATTTGCTTTACGAACCAGATAAGAATCAGCGTGTTCAGAATATTGAAAGCCGTGTGGAACGCCGAGAGCAAGAACAGGTTGTTGCTCTTGACATGCATCACATTCGTCACAAACCAGCGCACGGCATCACAGGCCGGATAGAAGAAGATGAGCACCACCACCACGCCAAACACATTGAAGAACATGTGGGCAAGGGCGGCGCGGCGAGCCTGCGTGTTGGCTGTGAGCGAGGCCATAAACGCCGTGATGGTGGTGCCGATGTTCTGTCCCATAGCCAGCGCGGCAGCCTGTTCAAACCCAAATCCGGGAATGTGCATATCGAAGAGCATCAGCGTGATGGCCATCGTGGCGGCAGAAGCCTGCACAATCATAGTGACCACGGCACCCACAAGCACAAACAGCACAATCGTGCCAAACGAGTCCACGGGCAGCGTGGCGAGCATGGAAGCCACTATCTCGCCTATGTTGAGCGATGTGGCAGCGTCCTGCAAAAAAGCGAGTCCCATGAACAGGAATGAGAACCCGAACACGAACTCGCCTATGCTCTTGCGCTTGCTGTTAGAAGAGAATATAAGAGGCATGCCTATGGCCAGCAGTGGTATGGCGAAGGCCGCAATGTTCACCTTGAAGCCTATGGCGGAGATAATCCATGCCGTGACGGTGGTGCCGATGTTGGCGCCCATAATCACACCGATAGACTGGGTGAGCGTCATCAAGCCGGCATTCACAAACGACACCACCATCACCGTGGTGGCCGACGACGACTGAATCAGCGCTGTAATAAAAATGCCGGTGAAAACACCCATCACGCGATTTTTTGTCATTGCTGTCAAAATAGCGCGCAAGCGTTCGCCGGCGAACTTCTCAAGTCCCTCGCTCATGATTTTCATTCCATACAGGAACAGGGCGAGCGAACCCAAAAGAGAAAACACGTTGACTATTGTATCCATATTCTGCTGAATATCGCAGAAACTGCCTGAACTAAGTTGATTTTAGATGGTGACGGACATTTTTATTCACTTCTGCGCATATTCCATCATCAAAAACTTCAAACACTTTCTCAATATATATAAGTTTCGGCTACAAATTTAATATTTTTTCAGAAACCACACCCTATAAAAAGCCATAAAACGAAAAAATCAGCCATGCTGTTATTGACCGGGGCGATAAAAAGGCATTTTATCGAGGAGGAAATTGGGTGGGAGGGAGAAAAATGTGGGGGGATTATCATGATTAATTAATGGCAAATAGCTAACTTTGCACTGTATAATAATCCTGCAAGCATCTTTAGCGATAATTAACGACATGATCGACATTAAGCAATCTATGAGAGAGATTCTCGCCGCCGAAAGCCGTGCGATTGAGAGCATTCCTGTGACCGACGGCTACGAGCAGGCCGTGAAGCTGATAGTGGAGGCCAAGGAACGCGGCGGCAAGCTGGTGACCTCTGGTATGGGCAAGTGCGGACAGATAGCCGAGAACATTGCCACCACATTCTGCTCAACGGGCGTTCCGGCCGTGTTTCTGCATCCGAGCGAGGCGCAGCATGGCGACCTCGGCATCCTTCAGCCTGCCGATGTGATGCTTCTGCTCTCAAATTCGGGAAAGACCAACGAGATTGTGGCGCTGGTGAGGCTCGCCAAGGAGCTTTACCCCCATTTGCAATTTGTGGTGATCACCGGCAATGCCGACAGTCCGCTTGCAAAGGAGAGCGACGTGTGCCTGCTCACATCGGGCGCGCCTGAGGTGTGCCCGCTCGGGCTCACTCCCACCACTTCCACCACCATGATGACCGTGATGGGCGATGTGCTGGTGGTGAACACGATGCTCGTGACGGGATTCACACGCCAGCAGTATGCCCTTCGCCACCACGGTGGCTATCTGGGCGAGAAGAGCCGCAGCTGATACGCTCCACCGGCATGATTGGCCACTCTGACGCCTGTGACCGGCAATGACACACGGCATGAGAATTTAATATACACTACTATAATATGCGTAAGATAATAGCAATCGGGGAATCGGTTCTCGACACTTTGTACCATGGCACACAGCCCGTGAAGGCGATGGTGGGCGGCCGTATAGCCAATGCCACGGCGTCGCTGGGATTGACTGGGGTGCCGGTGACGTTTTGTAGCGAATGCTGCACCGACAGCGTGGGCGACATCATTGTGGACTTTTTCAGCGACCACCTGGTGAACACGGCGTCGATCGACCGCTTCACCGAGGGCTCCACCCAGCTCTCTGCCATTTTTCTCGGCACCGACGGCGCCCCCGATAAGATTGTGAACTATGGCGTGTATCCCGACGCCGACCGCTTCGACGTGGTGTGGCCACGCATCGACGAGGGCGACATCGTGCTCTTTGGCTCGCTCTACGCCATCGACCAGCCTCAGCGCGAGCGCGTGTATGAGCTGCTCTCCTATGCGGTGGAGCGCAAGGCGCTGATGGTGTATCTGCCAGGCTTTCAGCATGGCATCAACTTCCGCATCACCCGTGTGCTCACGGCTATTCTTGAAAACCTGGAGCTTTCGAGCGTGGTGGTGGCGCATGAGCGCGACCTGGCCGACATCTTCCCCGGTGAGGATGCGGAGAAGGCCTACCACAATCACTTTGAATACTATTGCCCATGCTTTATCTATATCGGCGCTGATGGCGATGTGGATGCGTTTGTTGGCAAAGAAAAATGGCGCTTTAAGAGCCCACAGCCCATGGCGGCTAACTGGCTCGGATGGCAGTCGGGCTTTACGGCTGGCGTGATTTGCGCACTGCTGGCTAAGGGCATCACTGCCGGGCAGATGCAGACTGTGGACCACGACACAATGCAGCGCGTGGTGGACACGGCTTTTCTGCTTGCGGAAAACGCGTCGGGCCCCTCTAATTGCATCTCCTCTGCCATGGCGGCAAAAATGCGCGCCGACATAGACGCCGCTGATGACGAGAGCGTAGAAGGTTAGAGGTTAGTAGGCACGCAGGGCATGCCGCGTCTGTCCAGCAAAACTCCCGCGTCTGTTACGCGGCATAAAACGCTCAGCATGGCTCCCTTTCTGATTAACTTAAAAATTGTAAAATGGAACAACTGCTTATTGAGGTTTCAACCCCCACATTCCAAACCGATATCGCCTCGCTTGCCACGGTGGCGGAGAGCACGGACCACGCACCCGATTTCAAGGCCCTTGACCTGCCGCAGCGCCAAGACATGACGGTGTGGTGGGTGCGCCACCTGCTGCTTCACCAGCGTGAGGGCGAAGCTGCCTCTTGCATCGACGACACCGTGTTTGACAACACCGTGGACGAATGGCCTCCGCTTCACCATAGCTGGCTTTGGCTGATGAAGATGACCATCTTCATCGGGCAGGCCGACTATATCCTGGCGCTCGGGTCGGCGGAAAACGCTCTCAACGTGCTGGTGGACGTGACCAATAAGCGCAATGAGGACTTCCTTGCCATTCTCGCCTCGCTGCTCTACAGCCTCGCCATAGTGCACAGCCACACCGACGACAACAGCCGTGCCGTGAAGGAGCTCACCAAGGCGCAAAAGCTGCTCGAGCGACTGGTGAAGCGCAACAGCGCACGCTTCTCGCCCATGCTCCTGCACGCTGTGGAGGCTTCCACAAGCATCTACAAGAGCCGCGCCAACCAGATGAACGTGCTGGCGCACTATCAGCACACCACCGAGCTCTACACCGCCATGCTTAACGAGGGTAGCAGCGCCGATAAAACGAAAGAGGCTCTCGAAAATCTTATCGACTCGCTCAAAAATGAAGGCGACCTGCTGCTGAAGATGGGCAATGCACGTGGGGCGGTGAAGTTCTACACCAAGTGCCTGCGCTACCAGAAGAAGCTGAGTGGCACCATGGGCGAGCGCGAGCTCACCCTGTCGATAGCACTTGCCAAGGCGCTCATACGCCTGGTGAACCGCCGGGCAGCCGCCGAGCAGCTCCTCAATTCTCTCCTGCCGCTGGCGCAGAGGCTCGGCGCCACAAGCGAGATTGCGGAAATAGAACAGCTGCTCCGGGGCCGCAACCAGAACCACAACATCATGACCATGCTAAAAGGCATCAGCTAACCCCCTCCACACGCTCCTCTGTGGGACTTTAGGTGGTTGGCTTGCAATGCCAAGGCTTTTTTGGAGCTGGATGTGGAAGGAATCATACAGTTCGCTTATTTTCAGATAACTACTATACACACTATATGATGCACAGACTCTTTTCTTTTGCCACGGCTCTGCTTGTGGCGGTGGGCGTTGAGGCCCAGGAGACCAACTTCTGTGGCGCCACGAAGTATGACAGCGTTCACGCCAACGAGGTGGTGGCTTACACCCAGTTGGGCGACAACACCATCACCGGGTTCTACTACGGCGCCACGGGGCTTTACACCCACCACTTCAACAGGCACTGGGCGCTTGAGGGCGGTGCCAATCTCCAGTTTAAAAAACAGCTTTACGGCCTGTCGGCGCGTGGTATTTTCCACTTTTCGTGGACACGCCACAGCGATTTTTTCGTGAGCGGCAAGCTGATGTATAACCGCTACCATGCCTACGATGCGAGTGAATGCGTAGCCAATGTGTCGGTGAACTGGCAGACGTCGTACTTCGACATGACGCTGGGCGAGTCGCTCATCCATTTCAATTCGCTCGGGTCGGGCTACACGGAGCCTCTCACACTTGCTTTTGGCATCGGGGCCAATATCCGACGCCGCGACAATTCGTGGAATCTGGGCCTTTTCTTCCGCAACTACGACGACTTCTACTACGAGAACTGGAATATCAACTGGGGCATACGTTTCTACAGTCCTCTGCCTCACACCAGGCTGAAGCTATTTGGCGAAATCAATGTGCGCCCTGCCGGCTCCATGTCGCAACTCGCCACTAAATATGAAACCCACATTAAGTTAGGAATTAAACACGTATGGTAAAAAATATGACAATTAAGATAAGCAACTTCTTCACAGCCTTTGCGCTGGCGCTGGCGGGCGCAACGGGCACGTCGCTCACTTCTTGCTCGAAGGTGGACCCGCAGGGTGTGCTCATGGCTGGCACTGCCGTTGACGACCGTGTGAAAATGAGCCTCCTGTACTGGAGCGAGTATGGCGACTCCTACGACACCACCTCGATGAAAGACTATCACTTCGACCCTGAATACGACGACGATGGCGATGTGGTGGGAGGCACTCTCCATGGCGAGCCGCAGGCCTACTCTTTCTTGATTGGGGCCGACAGCCACACGCTCTACGACACGGGCCGCCTGCGTGAAATGTTTGAGGAGGCGCGCAGGCATGGCGACATGTTTGTGTGCCATCTGGGCGACATTGCCGAGACGCAGCCACAGTATTATGCCGCGGTGAAGGCGGTGAAAGACTTTTATGCCCAGCCGAAGCATGGCGGGCTGAGGTTTTTCGTGGTGCCGGGCAACCACGACATCACGCGCAATGGCTGGTCGCTGTTCTCGCAGGTGTTTCAGGCGTCGTACTACGACTTCTGGGTGCTTGTGGACTTCACCCCCGACAAGAAGGGGCTGGTGTATGACCATTACATATTCCTCGACACCGCTTCCGGCACGCTTGGAAAAGAGCAGATTAAGGCCATTGAGGAGGGCGGCCTGCTGGAAAGGCAGGCTGGCGTGAATAGCGGGGATTTCGTGGTGAGAAACCGCTTTGTGTTCACTCACACCAATTTCTTCCGCCCGCGTTTCACCCAGTTTGCGTCCACCTATTGCCGTGAGGAGATGTATTTTCTCCTTAAAAAAGTGCAAGAGTGGCACGCCACCATGGTGTTTGCCGGGCATGTGCATGCGTGGGACCACCGGTTTATAGGTGGCGTGGAGCATCTCACGTTCGACTCGATGTCGGAGCGTAACAGCCCTAATCCTGGCAATTATCTCATTCGCGTGAACGTGAGCAAGGACGGCAAGGCCACCTGGGAGAAGGTGCCTATGAAATATGTGAACAATACGGCCTATCCAGAGAACGACTATCACCATCTCCAGTGGGAGGTTGACTCTGGCATTCGTCTGTTTCTCCGCTGGGAAGATTTCAAGGACTTGGAGGAAGACGATGTGGACGCAAAGCTTGAGTAGGGCACATTCTGTGGCCTCTCCTCAATAGAAGAACACCTTTACAGGAAAAATCACCCTCATAACAGCTGCGCACCGGCAACGTGGCGCGCCGCTCTGTTGTGAGGGTGATTATATTTTTTCGCATAACCAGCCTTTACTTGCTCTTAATGGTGAAGCAGGTGGCGAATTTTCTGGTATGCCATGTTTGGCAGGTGGCGGAGTTTTGGAATATGGCGCACCAGCGTGGGTAGCACGCCGAAGTGGTGGCACATGATTCTGAACCGCTCGGTGAGCATGGTTTGGGCGTGCTGTATGGATAGGCCGCCCATCAGGTAGTGGATAATGGGCGCTTCGCCCACGTAGGCGTTGTGCTCCGACTGCTTCAAGGTGCGGATGCACCAGTCGAAGTCAGCGGCTATGGTGTAGCGCAGGCTGTAATGCGTGGCGATGTCCCGCCGTGCGATAAACGCCTGGTGGCACACAGCCTGGCCTCGCTTGTAGGCGTCGATGGTGAGGTGCTCGGGAGCAATCCAGTGGGGGCAGTCGATGGGCTTCCTGTTCTCGTCCACGCATTCCGCCTGGCCGTAGATGACGCCGGGGTTTGACGACGTGTGCTCGGCTATGGTGGCCAGTGTGGTGTGCTCGGCGAAGGTGTCGCCGGCGTTGAGAAAGATGAGATAGCGCCCCGTGGCCTTGTCGATGGCCTTGTTCATGGCGTGATACAGTCCTTCGTCTGGCTCACTGAAGAGGCGTGTTGATGGAATGGCGGTATCCTTCACCAGCTGGCAGGTGCCGTCGGCCGACGCTCCGTCCATAACGATATATTCAAAGTCGGTGAACGTTTGGCTTGCCACGCTATCGAGCGTTGGCCGTATCACCTTTTCTGCGTTCCATGTCACGGTGATGATGGTGAAAAGCGGTTGGGGCTCGTTCATATGATTTTGCTGATTATCTATAGAGGGAGATTGATTTTGCATTTTTTATTTGTGGTGAGATTGGCAGGCAGTTGGCTTAACTGACACCGCTTTTGCCGCTTAGAAGTTTTTGATAGAGTCGGAAAATGCTCTCGGAATTCCTGGCTGAATTGAAATTCTCGCGGGCCATCATCTTTCCGTTATGGGCAATTGTGGAGCGAAGGTCGGTATTCTCAAGGAGCAGCTTCATTTTCTCCGCCAATTGCTCGGCGTTGCCCAGCTCGTAGAGAAGCCCAGTGTGGCCGTCGCGCACGAGCTCGGGGTTGGCACCAGTGCTGGAGGCTATCACGGCCAAGTTTTGCATCATGTATTCCACTGTCACGCGTCCGAAAGCCTCACAGGTGGAAGTGGTAAGCCCTATATCGCACTTTTGTAATAATTGTGGCACGTCGTTGCGGTTGCCGGTGAGGGTGACGCATTCACTCAATTGGTTGTTGGCTATAAATGTTTTGAGGGTTTCGGTGTATGCCCACTGCCCTGTGCCCACAATCAGTAGATGGAATGGGCTGTTGGTTATTCTTTTCAGTATAGCGCAAGCCTTCAGCGCCTCCAGCTGGTTTTTGCTGGGCACTATGCGCCCTACGAGGCAGAAATTGGTGATGGCACATTCACCGGTGGCTTCCCGTGTGTGCTGGTGCTGCAGCGGCACGCCATTGTAAATCATTGTCAGCTTGTTTCCGAAATAGGACTTGTATCTTTCTGCCACAGCTTTTGAAATGGCGATGGCGCAGTGGCAATGCTGGTATATCCACCGCTTGTATTTTTCTCCTAAAATTGGATTCAGGCCAAAATCGAGGTCGCCAAATTCCCTGAGATGCCATACATGAGGCACACCTCTGGTCCATGCCAGAAGTGCGCCTGCTGCAATCACACTGCCATTGGTGTGCACCAGATCGAATTTCTCGTGCCGTAGTTTATAGAGAAGGACCGCATCGCGAATGATAGAGCCAATAATGTATTCGGCTTTGAGCTTTAGGGTGGCTTTTTCGCCACGTTCAAACCATGATATAGGTGTGGTGTAGCATTTGATGCCACGCTCTTTACATAGCTCCGCCAGCGAGAAGTGCTTGCTTGACCGAGCGGGTGGAGAAACAATAATGGGGGGGGTAATGTGGTGGTTATCAATGAGTTCGCTAATAAGCTGAAGCATGCTTCGGTTGGCTCCGCCCATGCCATAGTCATGTGTGATAAATAGAACCCTCATTTATTTCTTTTTTTGTAACCCGTGGTGGTCGGTTGAAGAATTATAGGAATAGTGATTTTGCAACCGCAAAGTTACTATATTTTCAATGTTTGTGCAAATTTCATGTTATGAGGCTGTTGGAGCGGTCGAGTGTGCGGTAGCCTATGGCTTCCATGATGCGCTGCTCTCAAATTTTGATTCTGGCATTTTGCTACATAAGCAACACGAATAATCCGCATTTTTGAATTGTTGAATTTTTCTTGGGACAGCTGTGCGAAGTGTCGCGTCCCCTACCAGTTGTTCCTATCTATATTGTCATTGCCCCTCTACTTTATTCGTGGTGAGCGAGAAATTTGTTTTTTTAAGAAAAACGGGATTCTGGGGCGTGGTTTTAGAGTCTTTCCGATACCATCGTCCTTCACTATCTTTCACCGCACGTTCACCGCAACTTGGGGGTTAATGTGGTGATGTGAATAGTCTTCTGGCTTTTTGCAGCGCCATGGCGGGTAAGTGGCGGAGTTTTGGGATATGGCGCACCAGCGTGGGTAGCACGCCAAAGTGGTGACACATGATTCTGAACCGCTCGATGAGCATGGTTTTGTAGTGTTTGGAAGAAGCTCCGCCTACAAGGAAGTGGATAATGGGCTCATCACCCACATAGATGTTGAGTGTGGATTGTTTCACGATGCGGATACACCAGTCGTAGTCGGCAGTTATTTTGTATTTGAGGTTGTAATGAGTGGCGAGGTCGCGCCGGGCGATGAAGGCCTGGTGGCAAACTGGCATACTTTTTTTGTAGTCGGAAATAGAGAGGTGCCTGGGTGCAATCCAGTGCACGCTGTCAGCCTTCACTCTGTTTCCCCACACGAATTCTATTTGACCATAGATGATCCCAGGGTTTGTGGCTGCGAGGCTGGCTATGGTGGCCAGTGTGGTGGGAGTGGCGAACGAGTCGCCTGCGTTCAGGAAGATGAGATAGTGCCCGGTGGCTTTGTCGATGGCCTTGTTCATGGCGTGATACAGGCCTTTATCTGGCTCACTGAAGAGGCGAGTAGATGGAATGGCGGCATCCTTCACCAGCCGGCAGGTGGCATCGGTAGAGGCACCGTCCATCACGATGTATTCAAAGTCGGTGAACGTTTGGCAAGCCACGCTATCGAGCGTTGGCCGTATTTCGTTTTCAGCGTTCCAAGTGACGGTGATGATGGAGAATAGGGGTTGAGCGGTTTGCATATTACTTAACTTGTTGGGAGAATTGGAGATGTGATGTTGTTATTCACTATTTTGGGCGACTCGTATTTGGAATTAATAAGGTGCTGGGTGGTTTTGCAACCGCAAAGTTACAATATATTAGATGTTCTTGCAAATTATCGTGTTATGAGGGTGTTATCCGAAGTAGTTGGAGCGGTCGAGTGTGCGGTAGCCAATGGCTTCCATAATGTGCTGTGGGCGCACACTGGCGCTTGCGTCGAGGTCGGCGATGGTGCGTGCCACTTTCAGGATTCGGTCGTAGGCGCGCGCGCTCATGTTCATGCGCTCTATGGCTCCGCGTAGTAGCTCCAGCCCCTCGCTGTCGGGCTCGGCGTACTGGTGTACCATGCTGGTGGTCATCTGGGCGTTGCAGTGAATGCCCGGCGCGTCTTTAAACCGGTGGCTCTGTATGGCTCTGGCTTGCATCACTCTGCGGCGGATGGCCTCTGATGGCTCTGCGGGCGTTCGGTCGGCCAGTTCGTCGAAGTTGACGGGCTGCACCTCAATTTGCAGGTCGATGCGGTCGAGCAGCGGACCGGATATTTTTCCCAAATAGTGCTGACGCTGGTAGGCTGTGCAGATGCAAGGCTTGCTCGGGTGGCCATAGTAGCCGCATGGGCAGGGGTTCATGCTCGCCACCAGCATAAACGACGCCGGGTAGCTGGTGGTGTATTTGGCGCGGCTGATGGTGATCTGCCGGTCTTCGAGCGGCTGGCGCATCACCTCAAGCACGTTGCGGTTGAATTCGGGCAGCTCGTCGAGGAAGAGCACGCCGTTGTGGGCGAGGCTGATTTCACCCGGAGTGGGGTAGGTGCCGCCGCCCACGAGCGCCACCGAGCTGATGGTGTGGTGCGGAGAGCGATAGGGGCGCGTGGTGAGCAGTGTGGTGCCACTCTTGAGACTACCTGCCACCGAATGGATTTTCGTGGTTTCTAACGCCTCTGAGAGGCTTAGAGGAGGAAGTATTGACGGCAGCCTCTTTGCCATCATCGATTTTCCGCTGCCGGGGCTGCCGATGAGCAGAATGTTGTGTCCGCCGGCGCATGCCACCTCAAAGGCCCGCTTCACGTTGTCTTGCCCTTTCACCTCGCTGAAGTCGTAGGGGAAGTTGCCTTGCGCCTGTGCGAACTCGGCCCTGGTGTCGATTTCTGTGGCATCGAGAGTGGCTTCTCCGTTGAGGAATTGCACCACTTGCGAGATGTGGTCCACGCCATACACTTTCAGGTTGTTGACGATGGCGGCCTCCGGGGCGTTGGCCTTTGGGAGGATAAACCCGTCGAGTTTGAGCTCACGGGCGAGGATGGCCATGGGTAGCGCGCCCTTGATGCTTCGCACCGACCCGTCGAGCGACAGCTCGCCCATAATCATGTAGCGGCTCAGCAGGTCGGGGCGCACCACCTCGTCGGAGGCCAGTGTGCCGATGGCGATGGGCAGGTCGTAGGCGGCGCCCTCCTTCTTGATGTCGGCAGGCGACATGTTCACCACCACCGTGCGGCCGGGGAACTGATAGCCGGCCTCGTTGATGGCGCATCGCACGCGCTCCGAGCTTTCCTTCACGGCGGCGTCGGGCAGCCCCACAATCACCACTTGGTTGCCCCAGTCGAGGGTGGTTTCGATGGTCACTTTGATGGCGTTGATGCCTTGCACGGCGGCTGCGATAGTTTTGCTGAGCATATCTTATTTGGCGTTTGGAGTGATAGTTTTGTTGACGGTTTTTATCTTCACACACACAAATGTAGCAAATCTCACACATTTCACCAAGGCGGTGAGGCTGTTTTTTTATGACGGGTGGCGCCCTAGGCTCAGAGTGCGCTATCCAGTTTTTAGTGTTTAAATTAGCGGAATGTGGTGAAAAAATGCACATTCCGCAACTTTACACACCAAATATGCCAATTCCCACCCGCCATTTCACTCACCATGGCTCTATCTATGGGGTGGCCCCAAGGCAAAGGATTATTGGCGCGCCTGCCAGATGATGGCATCTGCCATGATGGGAATGGCTTTGGCCTCGGGGTGAATGTTGTCGGTTCTTATGAGCTTGTGGTTGGCTATTGTGCTGTTGAGGTCGAGGAATTTTACGTTGTGCTCCTGTGCCACTTGGCGCAGCTCCATATTTCTGCGGTGGTTGATATGCGTGCGGTACTCGTCTTTTTCCTCCTTTAGAATGCTCCACCCATACAAAGTGCGTAGTATTGCTTTAGGAATGAATCTGGTGAAGTGAGGCTTTATGTGATAAAAATCCAGGAGGTTGACCAGCACGATGTTGCTGGTGCGTTGCTGCACAAATTCCACCAGCTTGCTGACATTGTCGTGATACAGTCGGTAGTCCTTGTCGGCGTATTCTTCGCCATCAGCGTTTTTGGTGCCATGGTGGTTGTATTGTATGACCACTCCGGCATATTTGAGGTTCACG
This sequence comes from Porphyromonadaceae bacterium UBA7572, assembly GCA_002476625.1. Classification (GTDB taxonomy): domain Bacteria; phylum Bacteroidota; class Bacteroidia; order Bacteroidales; family Muribaculaceae; genus Sodaliphilus. The sequence continues at coordinate 15,170 of DLLC01000023.1, forward strand.
GTCTGGAAAAAGTAGTCTACCAGACCCGCAAACAGCACATCGTTAAGCGATGATGAGCACCCTATAAAGTCAGTGGGGCAATTGGTGGAGGCCGCTACCCTGCTGCGCACCATCCTTAACACGGAGTCTCCGATCATCAGTAGGCGAGGGCTATTTCTGTCGGCGGGTTTGTCTATCCATACGTTAGACCATTCAATCTTCTCACGTTGCTCATCGCTGTTGGAGAGCGGCGTGAGATAGTTGCTTAAGCTGTTCATAAATGCGAATTTTAGTTGTATGGGTCCTTGCTTCGGTTGTGGAGTAGCTAATATGCTCCTTTGGCCTCGGGGTGAATGCTATTTGAGCAGTTGGCGCGCTTGCCTCACGGCCTCGGTGATGTCGGTGCCGTTATATGTGACTTTGCCGAGCGAGTCGGCCACCACGAAGAGTGGGGTGGTGGTGACTGCCAGATTCTTTATTTGGCTGTTGAGCGGTCCTTCCGGAGCCCAGAAGTGGCGCCAAGTGGAGCCGTCGTGTGCGGTGTAGCCTCGCCACGAGGCCGTGTCGGGGTCGATGTAGATGTCGCAGATTTGCAGTTGGCTGCTGTTGTTGAACTCCTTGGCAAGCGTGGTGAGGCCGCTCATCTCGGCGTTGTGGGCCGAGCTGTTCACCCACAGGTAAAGGAGGGTGGCTCTGGCGGTGGTGGCGTTGATAGAGCCGAAGTCGCCGTTGTCCTCCAGCAGCAGCAATGAGCCAATGCGGCTGGCGCTTTTAGGGCGGCGCTCAACCATTCGCTGGTATGCTTTCAGCAGCCATTCCGGTTTGGCGTCGGGGCTGATTTTTGTCAGCATACTTTTCATCTTCTGCTGATTGTTAAGCTGGCTGTAATCGGTCACCAAGAGCAGGGTGGACAGCATATCGTCGGTGTTGTCAGCCACATATTTCTCGATAGAGGTGTCAAGGCGTTTTCGGTCAATTTGCTCATACTCGCCGCGGTGGTCGGCTATAAACTTATACCAGCGCTCGTTCACATCGCTGCTCTTCACCTCGATGCCCAAAGGGTCGTTCATGTCGC
>DLLC01000004.1 GCA_002476625.1 Porphyromonadaceae bacterium UBA7572
AGGAGCGCCGTGGCGACTATCTTGGCAAGACCGTTCAGGTGATTCCCCACATCACCGACGAAATCAAGAACTCCGTGAAGCACTTGGGCAGCACTGGTAAGTTCGACTTTGTGATAACCGAAATAGGCGGCACGGTGGGCGACATCGAGTCGCTCCCATTCCTTGAGGCAGTGCGCCAGCTCCGGTGGGAGCTTGGTAACAAGTGCGTGTGTGTGCACCTCACCTATGTGCCCTATATCCGCGCAGCCAAGGAACTCAAGACCAAGCCCACGCAGCATTCCGTGAAGCAGCTTCAGCAAGTGGGTATCCAGCCAGATGTGCTGGTGCTCCGCACAGAGAAAGACATTCCGGAGAATATGCTCCGCAAGGTGGCACAGTTCTGTAATGTGTCGGAAAATGCCGTGGTTCAGAGTGTAGATGCCCCGTCGATATATGAAGTGCCGCTACTGATGCACGATCAGAAGCTCGACAACATCATCCTCGATAAGACCGCTACCCCTTATTCTGGAGAGCCCGACCTCACGGCATGGAATAAATATCTCTCTCACCTCTATAACGCCAAAGATGAGTTGAAGATAGGCCTCGTGGGGAAATACGTGGCACTTCAAGATGCGTACAAGTCGATAGACGAGGCGCTTCTCCAGTCGGCCACCTACAACGACTACAAGGTGAACATTCAGTATATCAACTCCGAGCTGCTGACCGATTCAAATGTGGAAGAGAAGCTGTCGGGAATGGACGGCGTGGTTGTGGCTCCAGGGTTCGGACAACGAGGTACCGAAGGTAAATATGTGGCCTTGAAGTGGTGCCGAGAGCACGACATGCCCACATTCGGCATCTGCTTGGGCATGCAGAGCATGGTGGTGGAGTTTGCCCGTAATGTGCTTGGCATGGAGTCGGCCAACAGCACCGAGATGGACCCCGACACCCCTTACAATGTGATCGACTTGATGGAAGAGCAAAAAAGCATCACCTATATGGGCGGCACAATGCGCCTTGGCAGCTACGACTGCCATTTGCAGAGTGGCACGAAAGTTGCTGAAGCATACGGGTGCACCGATATCAAGGAGCGTCACCGCCATCGCTATGAGTTCAACGAAAAGTTTCGCTCGCAGTTTGAACAGGCTGGCATGAAGTGTGTGGGAGAGAATCCCGAGACCCATCTGGTGGAAGTGGTGGAAATTCCAACCTTGAAGTGGTATGTGGGCACACAGTATCACCCCGAATACAGCAGCACCGTGCTTAATCCGCATCCGCTGTTTATGTCGTTTGTGCGTGCTGCCATCAGCAACAAGAACGAGAAAAAATAGAATAATAATTTACTAACTCTAATATGATTTGCAGTCCGCGCGCAATTGCGGCGGAATGATTAATTACAGAAGAATGGACAAAAACACGATTATCGGCTTACTCTTGATGATGGCAGTGATTTTCGGCTTCCAGTTTGTATTCTCCCCAAGCGAGGATGAGGTGCAGCAGCAGAAGCAGGAACAGGTTGATGCCAACAAGGAGAAGAAAGACAGCGACGAAAAAAATGTGACCACAGATTCGCTATCAGCCAATGAATTCGCGAAACTAAAAGAAAATCTGAAGCGCTATGGCGGCGACTCCGCCAGCATCAAGACCGACGCGCTTCAAGTGGCTCTTGTCGACGGCAAGGTGAAAGCCACACTCTGCCTCGACGGCAAGAACCAGACCGTGGACGATGCCGAGCATGCCCCTCTCAGTACAGCTATGGCTTCGGCACTGCGCGACCTGAACACCACCTACATGCGCAATGGCGACTTCTCAGCGATGATGAAGCCGCGAAATGACTCGGTGGTGATTAAGAACGACTCGCTCCGACTGGTGATTTCAAGCAAGGGCGCGATGATAGCCCGCGCCACACTCCCTGCCTACAAGTCGTCGCACAAGACCAAGAACAAGGCATTCGGAAAATATGTGGAGGTGTTCTCGCCAGGCGAGAATGAGTATGGGTTTATGCTCAACACCAGCACTCAGCGCTACAACACGCAGGACTTCTATTTTGAGCCAGTGGAAAAGACCGACTCAAGTGTGCTGATGGCGCTCAACTTCCCTAACGGCGCTCAGTTTGGTATTCGCTACACGCTTCGCCCCGACAATTTTGTGGTGCACATGGAGGTGGTGCAGAAGAATATGAACCGAGTGCTCGACAGCAGCAACCCTATGTACTTCGACTGGAAGCAGAAGATGCGCCGCCACGAAATGGATGGTATGTTTGAGGAGCGCAACAGCACGCTCTACTATAAATTTGTGGCCGACAACGATGCCGACTATCTGTCAGAAAGCTCGGAACAGAAAGAGAATTTCACCGACGCCATGAAGTGGGTGGCAGCCAAGAACCAGTATTTCTCGGCAGTGTTCATTGCCCAAAAGCAATTCAATGGTATGACTCTCAGCAGCGTGCCTTACGACAAGAAGTCGCCGGAATTTGCCGACTATCTGAAAATGCTGAACGTGCATTCTGAAATCGACTACCAGGCCGACAGTTCAAACCCCGCATCGTTCTTCCTGTATTTAGGCCCTAACCGCTACAAGGTGCTGAGCAACATAGATGAAATGATTAACCAGTATCCTGGCGGTGCCGCTTCTGGCTCCGACAATCTACACCTCACGCGCCTTATTCCACTGGGATGGACACTGTTCCGCTGGATCAACACGGTGGTGGTGATACCGGTGTTTAACTGGCTTGGTTCGTTTATCAGCAGCTATGGCATCATCATTCTGATTCTCACTCTTCTTATCAAACTTGTGCTCACACCGCTCACTATCAAGAGCTATCGTTCTCAGGCAGTGATGAAGATTCTTGCGCCTGATGTGAAGGCCATCAATGAGAAATATCCCGATCAGGCCGACGCAATGAAGCGTCAGCAGAAGACGATGGAGCTTTACCGGTCGGCTGGCGCAAGCATGTTTGGAGGCTGCTTGCCTATGCTTTTGCAGATGCCTGTGCTCATTGCAGTGTTTGCGTTCTTCCCTTCCTGTATAGAATTGCGCGGACAGTCGTTCCTTTGGGCCAACGACCTTTCAGCCCCCGACGCCATCTTCAGTTGGTCGACAAACATTCCCATCATCAGCTCCTATTTCGGCAACCATGTGAGCCTCTTCTGCCTATTGATGACAGTCACCAACATACTGTACACTTATGTGTCGATGCAGTCGCAACAGCAGCAGCAAGGTATGCCCAACATGAAGTGGATGATGTATTTGATGCCTGTGTTCTTCCTTGTGTTCTTCAACCATTATGCCGCAGGCTTGAGCTACTACTACTTCATTTCGCTCCTGATCACCATTGTCACCACCTATGCTGTGCGTGCCTCGGTGAAGGAGAGCGATGTGCGCGCCAAGATGGCGGAATACAACAAGAATCCTAAAAAGAAAAAGAAAAGCGGCTGGATGGCACGCCTTGAGGAGGCGCAGCGTCAGCAGCAGGCAGCCATGCGCGAGCAGCAGAAGCGTGGCGGCGGCAAGAGAGGCCGGTAACAGCCTGTTTGATTCTTTTCTTGCATTATGATTTAAGGAGGTGGCCACTGTGGTTTGTTGTGGCCATCTCCTTAAAATTTTATAAAAAGGAATGGGGCTATATAACTTTTTTATTACTTTTGCGTTTAGCATTATAAATAATTTAAAGGTGTAAAGAACTTATGATAAGAAAAACGATATTTGCCGTCTTGCTGTTGGCCTTCGCGATTCCAGTGGAGGCTCTCGACCTCACATGGAGTAAATATAACCTGAATTTCTCTGTTCCGGATGGCGGTTTCGAAATGGTGAACACCCCCGTGCATTATGAGCGCCAGTGGGAGGACATGCTTCTTACCGTGCATCTCTACACCAAAGACCCCGACGGAAAGAAAGACATCTATTCCACCACCTTGAGCCGTAAAGCAGCCGACTTTAATATGTACGACCAGAAAAAGGTGAAACTTAAAGTGAAAAACTTCGATAGCTATGCGGTGGAGGGCACTATGCCCGACGGCACACGTGGCTTGCTCGTGAACTTGGTGTCGAAGAAGAGCGACATTGTGGTGCAAATCGTCATTAATTATCTGTTTGGCAACCGCGAGATGGTGGAGGATGTGGTGAAGAGTTTTGCCGAGAATCCTAACCGCATGCCTAACCATGAAATGCGCAAACAAAAAGTGCAAAAGCCAGACCAAAAGGTGGCTAAGCCTACTAAGGAGCAGAAAGAGGAACAAGAGCGTCTGGAAAAGGAACGCAAATATCAGGAAAAACGCAGAAAAGGCGAAATATTTGATGCCTGACCGCTCCGTTTTCTCTTATAGATTTTTGGGGGCACATGTGCGGCACGATTTTTTAGGAGGTGATAAATGAGGCAATGGTGGGCAACTTTTTTGCGAAAGATGCTTGCAGTTATGGTTGAATTGCCTGCTGTGGAAGGGGTGAATTCTTATTATTTTTTTTGTTCAAATATCCAATAATTGTGGTTGATATGACCACGGCGTGCAACCACACAATAAATTTATTATTATATTTGCACCACATGTTTAATTTATGCGTGGGTTGCACCTTCGCAATTTGCGCTAAAATAGCAAAATGAAGATGCGAAAATTTCTGTTAAGTGTCGTGTTTCTGTCGGTACTCCCTGTGGCTGGACATTGTGAAGTGTCGCTCGACTCGTGCCGACGTATGGCCATAGCCAACAACAAGGAAATTCTGCAACAGCAAATCAAAATTGAGCAGGCGGGTTACCAGCGCAAGCAGGCGGAGGCCGCCTATCTGCCAAGTTTTGATTTTGAGGGCGGATATATCTATAACCAGAAAAAACTGTCACTTGTAGACGGTGACCAACTGTTGCCCACCAAGACGTTTAACCCAGCCACCGGCTCCTACGACTTCAACCTGGTGAAAGACCCCGCTACCGGGCTGCCCATCATGCATGATGGCTCGCCAATACCATCACAAGTGGCGCTGCTGCCGAAAAGTGCGCTCACTTACGATATTCACAATGTGTTTGCGGCTGCCGTGACCATGACACAGCCCATATATATGGGCGGGAAAATCCGCGCCATGAACAATATCACCCACTATGCCGAGGAGCTGGCAAAAAACATGCGCGACACCAAGGTGCAAGACGTGGTGTACAGCGTGGACGAGGCCTACTGGCGTGTGGTGTCGCTGGTGGCGAAAAAGAAATTGGTGGAAAGCTACCTCAAACTCGTGGAGAATCTTGACTCCGATGTGGAAAAGATGATAAAGGAGGGCGTGGCCACAAAAGCCAACAAGCTCAATGTGGACGTGAAGGTGAACGAGGCGAATGTGAACCTTACCAAGGTGAACAACGGGCTGGAGCTCTCACGCATGGCGCTCAACCAACTATGTGGCTTGCCTATCAACACGCGTTTCACCCTTGCCGATGAAAACCGCGATGATATGGGTGGGACGCTCCACCCCACCAACGTGCAGATGGACTCCGTGTATGCCAACCGCAGCGAGATTCGTTCGCTGGAGATTGCCGCTAAAATCTTTGACGAGAAGGCCAAGGTGGCCAAGAGCGAAATGTTGCCGCAGGTGGCTGCTTTTGCCGCATATCATGCCATGAACCCTAATTCGTATAATGGATTCAAAAACAAGTTTGGGCTTGCATTCTCTGTGGGCGCAATGGTGAAAATACCGCTGTGGCACTGGGGAGGACTGTCAAACAAATATAAAGAGGCACAGGCTGAGGCGCGCCTGCACAGGGTGCAAATAGAGGACACCCGCGAGAAAATCAACCTGCAAGTGAACCAGGCGGCATTCCGCTATCAGGAAGCGTGGAAAACTTACGAGAAAACCAAGGCACACCTTGTGCAGGCCGACGAGAACCTGCGTTGCGCCCAGTTGGCTTTCCGTGAGGGCGTGTCGAACCTCGACACCGTGATTGGCGCACAGACAGCCTGGGTGCAGGCCTACAGCGAAAACATTGACGCGCAAATCGATATCCAGCTGTGCGATGTTTACTTGTCGAAGGTGATGGGACAGATGAAATATTAACTTTGAAACAATTCTCGACGATATATGGAAAAAGAAAAAAAGGAAGAAACCCAGAATGCTCAAGCTCGGGTGGAAAATGTAGTTGCCGAGCAAGAGAGCACTAACGGCGCCGAAAAAGAGACTAAAAAGAGCGACTCGAAAAAAGACGCCACCCGACGCTCAGAGGTGAAAGAACAGCGCACCATTGCCCGCAAGCGCGACAAGGCGCTGCTGGCTGCGCTTTTTGTGTTCACTATCGTTATGGCTGGTGTAGCGGCTCTTGGCGTGCTGCTCATTCATCCGCCCAAGGACACCACCCAGGGTCAGGCCGACTGCGAGCAGGTGCGCGTGTCGGGCAAGTTGCCGGGACGCGTGGTGCGCTTCTATGTGAATGAGGGCGACTATGTGCACAAAGGCGACACGCTTGTGGCCATCAGCAGCAAGACCGCTGACGCAGCTCTCTATAAGGCGCAAAGCGCACAGCGCGTGGCAGCGTCCACTGCACAAAAGGTGGAGAAAGGCACACGCGAAGAGGTGAAGAGCGGAGCCAACAGCATGGTGGAGCAGGCAAAAGCCGCCCAGGAAATAGCCCGCAAAACTTATCTGCGAATGGAAAATCTCTATAAGGAAGGTGTGATGACAGAGCAGAAGCGCGATGAGGCCAAAGCCGCTTATGATGCAGCCACTGCCGCTGTGGCTGCCGCAGAGTCGCAGGCTCAGCTTGCCCACAATGGCGCCCAGCAGGAGGACAAGGCCGCGTCCAGAGGTATGGAGGATGTGGCTCGCGCCACCGTGATGGAGGTGCAGTCGGTGCTTGAGGACCAGGTGCTTCTTGCCCCTTGCGACGGGGAGGTGAGCGAGATATTCCCTCACGAAGGCGAACTCGTGTCGCTTGGCACGCCCATCATGACCATTTCAAAGATTCAGGATATGTGGGTGGCCTTCAGCGTGCGTGAAGAGATGCTCTCCAAATTGCCGATGGATGCCGTGCTCGATGTCACCATTCCTGCGCTCAACAATAAAAAGGCGAAGCTGAAAGTGTACTATATCCACGATATGGGCTCCTATGCCGTGTGGAATGCCACCAAAGCCTATGGCCAGTACGACAGCAAGACGTTCTCGGTGAAGGCGCGGCCAGTAGAGCCTATCGAGGGCTTTCGTCCGGGCATGTCGGTACTGCTACCAGAGTGAACGGCTCGAACAGGCGTTTGATCCTGTCAATCAACAAACACTTCAGAAATTTTCATATACATTATAGAATAGATTAATCAAATTTCAAAGATGCTTATCCACTACATCAATCAATCGCTAAAGCGTGGCGCTGTGTCGCTTGTCCGTAGGCAAGTGTTCTTTTGGATGATGGTGGTCGTTCCGCTGCTGTGCAGCTGGTTCTTCTTTGATTTAATGCAAAAGGGAGCCGTGGAGCGTGTGCCGGTGGGAATCGTCGACCTCGACAACTCTTCGCTCTCGCGCACCCTCGTGAGAAATCTCTCCGCGTTTAAGACGGTGGATGTGCAGTATCATTTCCGCAACTATCAGGAGGCCGCCGATGCGGTGCAGCGTGGCACGGTGCTGGGCTTTTTCTATATTCCTGCCGACCTTTCGGAAAAGGCGCTCAGCGGGCAGAAGCCTATGGTGAGCTACTATGTGAACTACGCTTACTACACGCCGGCGTCCACGATGTATAAAGGGTTTAAGACCATATCGGTGATGGCAAACGGCGCTATTGTGAGCACAGTGCTTCGCACCCTCGGCGTGCCAGGTCCTCAAATATCAGCCACGCTCCAGCCGGTGCTGACCGATATTCACGCCATCAACAACCCATGGACCAACTACAGCTACTATCTTAACCTCTCGTTTGTGCCGTGCTTCTTGGCGCTGATTATTTTGCTTGTCACGGCATTCAGCATAGGCGCGGAATTGAAATATGGCACATCCCGCCAGTGGTTGCATTCATCTGGCGACAGCATCATTTTGGCTATTACTGGCAAAATTTTGCCTCAGACCCTGATTTTTACGGCGGTGGGCTGGTTTATCCAGCTGATGATGTATCGCTTTTACGGCTTTCCGCTCAACTGCCCGCCATCGCATATGCTTTGGGCCATGCTGCTGTTTGTGCTTGCCAACCAAGGCTGGGCTTTGTTTGCCATGTGTGTGGTGCCCAACTTCCGGCTTGGCTCCACACTCTGCACGTTGCTTGGCATGCTGTCGTTTTCATTCTGCGGATTCTCGTTGCCGCAGGAGGCCATGTATCCATGGGTAGAGGCATTGGGCTTCGTGATGCCGGTGAAATACTTCTTCCTCATCAGCATCGACCAGGCGCTCAATGGCATCGACCTGTATTTTAGCCGAGTTTACTATGCGGCACTGATAGGCTTCATTCTGCTGCCATGGCCATTCATCTGGCGATTGAAAAAAGAATGTATGCACCCTGTGTATGTGCCCTAATGATGCGGTGCGCCCGTAAATATTAATCAAAGCAATGAACGTGATTCGCAACATAATACAATGGCCAATTGATGTGTTTCGTGTGTGGAAGCGAGAGATTAACCTCGCCTTTCACGATGAGGCCGTGATCATATTCTTTCTGGTGCTGTGTGCCACTTACCCCTTGCTGTATTCCCTTATCTACAACACCGAGGTGGCGCGCGACGTGAAAGTGGTGGTGGTGGACGACAACCGGAGCCACCTCACACGCGAGTTTGTCCGCGAGCTTGATGCCACACCCGAAGTGTGCGTGATGGATTATGTGAGCAATGTGCAGGACGCGCGGCGGCTCATGAATGAGCATGAGTGCTACGGAATCGTGTATTTCCCCGCCAACTTCACCCGCGAGGCGCTTGGTGGAGGTCAAGGACACGTGTCGCTGTATGCCGACATGGGTGTGCTGATGCGCTATAAGCAAATGCTGTCAGCCCTCACCAATGTGCAGCAGAGCGTGTGCTCGCAGCTTCAAAACGCAAAAATAGGCATTGTGTCGGATAATGCAGCACAGTCCGACGGGGGGGGCATCATAGAGAATAAGCAGGTGGCATTAGGCAATGTGTCGATGGGCATTGCCTCTGCCATATTGCCCTGCATCCTCGTGCTTGTGCTTCAGCAGAGCATGATATTGGGTATCTGTGTGCTCCGAGGCGGCAGCCGCGAGCGGCGTTTGCGCAACCGAGGCTTCGACCCGCTTCAAATCAATACTGGCGTGAGCGCTACAATCATAGGCAAAACGCTGTGCCACTGGGTGATTTACATCGTTCCCACAGTGTATGTGCTTCATTTTGTGCCTATGTTTTTCGACTTTCCACAGAATGGATCCACACTCGACATCATCGTGCTGATGCTTCCCTTCCTATTAGCGTCGTCGCTTCTTGGACAAGCCATACAGGTGTTTGTCAACGACCGCGAGACCACCTTCCTTGTCGTAGCATTCACATCGGTGATTTTCGTGTTCCTTTCTGGCATATCCTGGCCGCGTTACATGATGAGCGACTTCTGGATAGCCATCGGCAACGTGATTCCGTCCACATGGGCAGCCAACGGCTACATAGCCATGCAGACCAATGCCGCCACACTGGAGCAGGTGTCGCACAACTATTACATGCTATGGTTGCTTGTGGCGTTCTACTTCGTGGCCGCCTATCTGGTGGAGCGCTTCATTTGCCGTCCGCGCTACCGCCGTATGCAGCAATATGCCGTCATCGACCCCGACTCGCTCATCAAGGAAGAGCGCAGGCGCAATGGCGTGGACTCCCCCGACTGGTAATCCAAGAAATTAGAGGTTAGCTGTTGAAGCTATAGGGTAGGGTGCCTTATACAAGATTCAACTTCTGTAAATAATTATTCGTGTGATTTGTGAAATTCGTGGTTAAAGACCTGCCACATTTTAGCACAGATTTCACACGAATTATTTTTTGTGGTGGGAATTTGGGGTGATGGGGAGGGGAGATTGGCGGGATTGGGGAAAAATGATTATCTTTGTGTGTGCAAATTGCCACTATTGTTTAACCACTAAAATTTTACGACTACGACGAGCATCAACAAATGGCGCATCGAGGATAGTGCCGAACTCTATAATATCAATGGCTGGGGCCTGAAATATTTCTCTATCAACGAGCAAGGGCATATCACCGTCACTCCTAAGCAGAACTGTGTGGGGGTGGACTTGGTGGATGTGATGGACGAGTTGCACACACGCAACATCACCGCTCCTGTGCTGCTCCGGTTTCCTGACATTCTCGACAACCGAATCGAGAAAATATCATCGTGCTTCAAGAAGGCTGCGAAAGAATATGACTATAAGGCCGAGAACTTTGTGATTTATCCCATAAAGGTGAACCAGATGCGGCCGGTGGTGGAGGAAATCACCAGCCACGGCAAAAAATTCCGCATCGGCCTTGAGGCTGGGTCTAAGCCTGAGCTACATGCTGTGTTGGCTATCAATATGGCAGAAATTGGCGACAATTCTCTCATTATTTGTAACGGCTACAAGGACGAAGGCTATATAGCCCTTGCACTGCTTGCCCAGAAGATGGGGCGCAAGATATTCTTAGTGGTGGAAAAGCTCAACGAGCTGCACCTGATAGCGCGTGTGGCAGAAAGAATGGGCATCCGTCCCAATATCGGTGTGAGAATCAAGCTCTCATCGTCGGGCAGTGGCAAGTGGGAAGAGAGTGGTGGCGACCGCAGTAAGTTTGGGCTTAACACCAGTGAGCTTTTTGAGGCCCTCGACTTCCTGAAGGATCGCAAGATGACGGACTGCCTGAAGCTGATTCACTTTCACATTGGTAGCCAGATTACCAAAATCCGCCGAATTAAAAATGCCCTCCGTGAAGCCTCGCAATTCTATGTGCAGCTTACTGGCATGGGATTTGAGATTGATTTTGTGGACATAGGCGGAGGCCTTGGAGTGGACTATGACGGCTCACGAAACAGCGTGTCGGGCCACTCGATGAACTATTCCATTCAGGAATATGCTAACGACGCCGTTTACACCTTCGTGGACGCATGCGACAAGCACGGCATCAAGCACCCTAACATCATCAGCGAGTCTGGCCGCTCACTGTCGGCCCACCACTCTGTGCTGGTGATGGAGGTGCTCGAAACTGCGGGGCTGCCCTCGTGGAACGATGAGACCGACGCTGTGACTGATGAAGACAACGACCTTGTGAAGGACCTTTATGAGATCTACGACAAGATGAACAAGTCGCGCCTGTTGGAGGACTGGCACGACGCGCTCCAAATCCGTGACGAGGCGCTCGACCGCTTCAGCCTGGGGCTTATCGACCTTCGCACCCGCGCCATGTGTGAGAAACTGTTTTGGTCGATTGCCCGCGAGGTGAACTTGATTGCAGACGACATGAAGCATGCCCCTGAAGAAATACGCAGCGTGAGCAAGATGCTACCCGAAAAATATTTCTGCAACTTCTCCCTCTTCCAGTCGCTGCCCGACAGTTGGGCCATCGACCAGGTGTTTCCCGTGATTCCGCTCTCGCGCTTAAATGAGCGCCCCTCATGCAACGCCACTTTGCAGGACATCACCTGCGACAGCGATGGAAAGATAGCTAATTTCACATCGGCACATGGCATCACCCACTCCTTGCCCGTTCACCCTCTGCGAAAAGGCGAGCATTATTATTTAGGCGTGTTTCTGGTGGGCGCTTACCAGGAGATATTAGGTGATATGCACAATCTGTTTGGCGACACCAATGCGGTGCATATAGATGTGTATAAGGACCACTACGAGATAGACCAGGTGATTGATGGCGAAACGGTGGCAGAGGTGCTCGACTATGTTCAGTTCACCCCTAAAGAGCTGGTTCGCAATGTGGAGGCTTGGGTGTCGGAGTCGATCAGGACTGGCAAAATCACAAGTGAGGAAGGCAATGAGTTTGTGCGCAATTACCGTGCCGGACTCTATGGCTACACTTACCTTGAAAAAGACTGACACGGCGATGCGTTACTTCATGCGTTTGGCATATAATGGCGCATCGTTTCATGGCTGGCAAATTCAGCCCCATGATGTGTCGGTGCAGGAAACCCTTGAGGCGGCGCTGACCACTTTGCTGCGCAGCAAGATAGGGGTGACCGGTGCAGGCCGCACCGACACGGGTGTGAATGCCAGCGCCATGATAGCCCACTTCGACGCGCCAGCCCCTATTGCCGACACGCATAAACTGGTTCGCCAGCTCAATGCCATTGTGGGGCGCGACATTGCCGTGTACACTATTTTTGCCGTTCATGATGATGCGCACGCTCGCTTTGATGCCACCAGCCGTACCTACAAATATTATCTGCACACGCAGAAAAACCCATTTTTAGACCGATTTAGCTGGGCGTGCCATTATCAGCTCGACTTTAAGCTCATGAATGAGGCAGCGCAGCGAATGCTTGCTTTCACCGACTTCACCTCGTTCAGCAAGCTCCACACCGATGTAAAGACCAACAACTGCAAAATCACCTATGCGCAGTGGGAGCAGAAAGGCCTCCAATGGGTGTTTACTGTCACAGCCGACCGCTTTCTGCGCAATATGGTGCGCGCCATAGTGGGCACACTTGTGGAAGTGGGCCGCCACCGCATCACTGTGGAAGAATTCTGCGAAATCATCAGGCGCAAGGATCGTTGCTTGGCAGGGCAGTCGATGCCTGGCCACGCACTATTTTTGCATCAAATCACCTATCCTTATCCCATCCTCTGATTTCTTACAATAATTCGCTATATGCGGAACCAAAAAAACATATTAATATGAAGGCAAAACATTTCATCATTCCTTTAGCGGTAGCAGCCGTAGCCTTGCTCAATGTTAAGGCACTGGCTTGCACCAACCTTATTGCAGGTAAGAACGCCACTATCGATGGCAGCACCCTCATATCGTATGCCGCCGACTCCCACACCCTCTACGGAGATTTGCAGTATCTTCCTGCCGCCGACCATAAGCCGGGAGATATGCGTGAAATCCGCGACTGGGACACCGGTAAGCATTTAGGCTACATCCCGGAGGTGGCTCACACCTACGCTGTGGTGGGCAACATCAACGAGCACCAGGTGACAGTGGCTGAAAGCACTTTTGGCGGTAGGCACGAATTAGCCGACACCACCAAAAATGCCATTATCGACTATGGCAGTTTGATATATCTTGCGCTTCAGCGGTCGCGAACCGCCCGCGAGGCCATTAAGGTAATGACCGACCTTGTGGCTAAATACGGCTATTGCAGCGAAGGCGAATCGTTCTCCATCGGCGATCCCAATGAGGTGTGGGTGATGGAGATGGTGGGTAAGGCTGGAAAGGAGAAAGGTGCAGTGTGGGTGGCTGTCCGAATCCCCGACGACTGCATCAGCGCTCACGCCAACCAGAGCCGCATCTACCGTATTCCATTTAAAGATAAAGAAAACTGCATGTATAGTAAAGATGTGGTGTCGTTTGCCCGGAAGATGGGGTATTTCAGCGGAAAAGATGCCGATTTTGAGTTTTCAAGGGCTTACTCACCCGCCGATTTTGGTACACTCCGAGGCTGTGATGCGCGTGTGTGGAGCTATTTCAATCGTTTTAAAGCAGGAATGGACGCGTATCTGCCATTTATCGCAGGAAAGAAGGGTGCGCAAGTGATGCCCCTATTTGTGAAGCCCGACCGTAAGCTGAGTTGCCGTGACGTGCAAAACATGATGCGCGATCACTTTGAAGGCACGCCTTTCGATATGACAAAAGACCCCGGAGCAAAAAACTACTACGGTGTGCCTTATCGCTATCGTCCTATGGAGTTTACCGTGAATGGCGTGAAATACAGCCACGAGCGCGCCATTGCCACACAGCAGACGGGGTTTGTGTTTGTGTCGCAGATGCGCGCCTATCTGCCCGACCCAGTGGGCGGGTGCATTTGGTTTGGTGTGGATGACGCCAACACGGCAGTGTTCCTGCCCATGTATTGTTCTATCACTGAAGTGCCAGAGAGCTACCGTCAAGGCAAGGGCGATCTCTACACTTTTGACTTCGACGCGGCCTTCTGGGTGAACAATCTTGTGGCGAACCAAGCCTATCACCGCTATTCGCTCATGATTCCCGACATCAGAAAGGTGCAGGTGGCTATTGAGGACAAGTGCGCCAACGATCAGCAGTCTGTAGAGAGCCATGCCGTGGAGCTGCTGAAGACCGACCCCAAGGCGGCCATTCAGTATCTCACCAACTATAGTGTGAACACAGCCCAAAATGCCACATCACGCTATCAGGAACTGGCGAAATACTTGTTTGTGAAGTATCTCGACGGCAACCGCAAAAAAGAAAAGGACGGAAAATTCTTGCGCAACGATGCCGGTGTGCCAGAAATGCCAGATTTTCCCGGTTACACGCAGGATTACTATAACCAGTTCGCCGCTCCAAGCTGCGACCACTTGAAGGTGGTGGAGCCTGAAAAATAGAGAAGTTTGGCTTGTTTAAACCAATAGCGCAGAAATTAGTCTATTCTGAAAACGGAAACAAGACTATTGTTATGAAAACTTTAAATTTTTTGAAATACGCATTGTTAGGATTCGTGGGCGCGTTGATGCTCAATGTGGGCACTGCACAGCAGGCCTGCGCACGCACCTATACTACCGAAACGCTGAACTATGAGATTGTGTATCACTGGGGGGTGATTTGGAAGCATGCCGCCAATGCGCGCCTTTCCATTAAGCGCACCAGCAATGGTGGGTACTATTCTGAACTGGTGGGACGAACCCGCTCTTGGGCCGACAAGATTTATCCTGTGCGTGACACGCTCAAGTGCTGGATGAACAGCAATTTCACACCCACGAAGTATATGAAGCTCACCCATGAAAAGAAATACTATGCTAAAGACGTGGTGAACTTCTCTTACGCCAACAACACCACTTACGGCAAATGCGTGCGCTATCGTAGCGACCGCACAGAGAGAAGCTCTCTCGCCACGCATGGCGCAGCCTATGATATGATGAGCGTGTTCTATATGCTGCGTAACCTCAATTTCGGTTCGCTACAGAAAAATAAATGCTACAAGACAGTGGTGTTTTCTGGCAAGAGGAAAGAAACGCTTACCATTAAATATAAGGGCACCACAATGGTGAAGCTGCGTGACGATAGTAGTCACCCGGCATACCATATCACTTTCACGTTTACCCAGGACGGCAACAAGAAGTCGAGCGACGACATTGATGCCTACCTCTCTACGGGGGCGTCGCGCATTCCTCTGCTGCTTGTGGGCCAGCTGCCTGTGGGCGAGGTGAAATGCTACTATGGCGGCAATATCAACAAGTAGCCATAGGTCATCCTCAAGTTATGGTATAAAAGAATAGGCATCTGCGATTTCGCAGATGCCTATTAATTTGTTATGTGTGCTAACGATATGCTTATTCAGCCTTGCCGTCGCTGCCGAGCACTTCTTTAATCTTGTGAATGTAGAGTTGCTCCATTAAGTCGCGAGCAGGACCGCAGTATTTACGTGGGTCGAATTCTGCTGGCTTCTCGTTGAACACCTTGCGAACTGCAGCAGTGAATGCCAAGCGAGAGTCGCTGTCGATGTTGATCTTGCAAACAGCGCTCTTGGCTGCCTTGCGAAGCTGCTCCTCTGGAATACCCACAGCGTTAGGAAGCTTGCCGCCGTTAGCGTTGATGATGTCAACGTATTCTTGAGGCACTGAAGATGATCCGTGAAGCACGATTGGGAATCCTGGAAGCTTTTCCATGATGGCATCGAGAATGTCGAATGCCAATGGTGGTGGCACGAGGCGACCAGTTTTTGGGTCTCTTGTGCACTGCTCTGGAGTGAACTTGTAAGCGCCGTGGCTGGTGCCGATAGAGATGGCGAGAGAGTCAACGCCAGTCTTTGAAGTGAAGTCGATCACTTCTTCTGGCTTGGTGTAGTGCGACACTTCGCTTGCCACTTCGTCTTCCACACCGGCAAGCACGCCAAGTTCGCCTTCCACAGTCACGTCATATTTGTGGGCATATTCTACCACCTTCTTGGTCAAAGCCACATTTTCATCGTAAGGAAGGCTTGAACCGTCGATCATTACAGATGAGAAGCCGAAGTCCACGCAGCTCTTGCACAGTTCGAAGCTGTCGCCGTGGTCGAGGTGGAGGCAGATTTGTGGGTGTTCCCAGCCAAGTTCCTTAGCATATTCCACAGCGCCTTGTGCCATGTAGCGAAGGAGGGTCTGGTTGGCGTAGTTACGTGCGCCTTTAGAAACTTGAAGAATGACTGGTGATTTGGTGGTGGCAGCGGCCTTGATAATGGCTTGAAGCTGCTCCATGTTGTTGAAGTTGAAGGCTGGGATTGCATAACCGCCTTTGATGGCCTTTGCAAACATTTCTCTTGTGTTTACAAGACCTAATTCTTTAAAACTTACCATTTTAATTGAATGTATTATGTTAATAACATGTATTTAAATTCATGTCCCTATTCGCTTGCAAAGATAACGATTAATCATGAAAACAGCATTAATATTATTCCTTTTTTTTCGATTGTGTGATATTTAATGTGTGCGTGATGTGTGTAGGGCATGGTGTGAACCGTGCTTGTGTGTGATGTGGTTAATTATACGAGCCGATCTTCTATTCCCCTTGAAATATAGAATGCAATGGGGCGTGAGACCACCCAATTGTAAAAAATGTGTAAAAATGAGAAAAACGCTGAATGTAGTATGAAAAAATATGTGGAACACTCTTGTATTTCAAAAATTATTTATATCTTTGCCATAGTTAAGCGTGGCATAACTATGCCATTGCGGAGACCGACATTAATTAATTTTCTAAAAGAACTGACAATTAGAGAACTAAATTTATAAATTTTACAAAAACTAAAATCAATTGATTATGAAAGTAAAATCTTTACTTATTGCTGCATTTGCAGCCATTAGTATGACAGCTCTTGCAGGCGGTACCGCTGAGCGAGACAAAGTCTACATCAAGGACTTTGAAGCCAAAGTTGGTGAAACTGTGGAAATTCCTGTATATTTCGACACTCAAACACCTTATGCTGCTGCTCAGGCCGACCTTTATTTCCCTGAAGGTGTTACTCCAGTGGAGTACAAGACCAAAAAATGGCTTAAAAAGGCTACAAGTGAACGTTGGGACGAGGATGCTCCTCACTCTCTTTCACAGAACAACCCTATCGCTAAGGACGGTATCTATGAAGGTAAGGTTGTTTACCGTTATGTGCTTGCCGAATTGAGTTCGAACGCTACATTTGCAGCTGGCGACAGCCCAATGCTTACAATTTCTGTTAAGATTGAAAAGGAAGGTACACTCAAGGGTGGTATCAATCGTGTTCACTGGTCAACTGGTATTCCTAACGACTATTCAAAAGACGGTGATGGCCCAGAAACTGAATTCACTATCACTGCTACTTCAACTGGTATCAACGACGTGACTGCTGCTGATGCTGTGAAAGCTTACAAGGTGATTGAGAATGGCCAGATTTACATCGTTAACGGCGATAAGAAGTACAACGTGATGGGTGCTGAAGTTAAATAAACTTCTTCCACCTTTAATTGCGTCAGTATTCTGACCAACAACATAGAGAGAATGCATCATTTGTTTGGTGCATTCTCTTTTTTTGTGTGAAAACTAATTGTAACCACAATATTTTTCTGTATATTTGCACTTTAAGAATAAAATACACGAAAAATATATCAACTAAACATCAACAATTATGAAAAAAACTATTAAAGGCTTGTTATTTGCATTGATGGCTCTTATTTCTGTCAGTGCAATAGCACAAGAAAAATCTTTTGAGTTCTACTTTAAGGATTTTTCAATTAAGGCTGGTGAAAAGAAGACTATTCAACTTTATTTGAAGAATAACTTCCTTGGCCGTGACTTCCAAATTCAAGTTTTCTTCCCAGAAGGCATTAAGCCAGTGCCAACTAAGGCTGGTGGTAAGAAGTACTTTGTGCAAGTGGGCCGTGCTTTGGCAGATGGTACAGTTTTCTCTCAGGCTTATGTTGATAGCATTGGGCGTTTGCGTATGTTGTCGAACAATTTCGATGGCGAGTCGGTTTACGAAGCTGGTGACGCTGCAATTGCTGAACTTACAGTGGAGGCTTCTGCCGACTTCAACAGTAAAGTTGTGTGTCAGATCAAGGCTACACCTGATTATGGCAACAAGTTGAATTATGATGGCGAGAAAAACAATGTTGTCACTGTGGTTCAGAAAGAGGATAAGGATTTTGCTGCTTATCCAGCAGTGACCCTTCCATGGCTTCTTGCCAATGGCGTGGAAGGCGGTGAGTATGGCATTGCCGACCCAGTGGCTGTGGTTAGCGAAAATGAGCTTGGCGCTTTCATTCAAGACGCAGCCCGCACCCCAATGCGCGTGAAGACTGCCGCAAAATTCAATGTGGCTGGTTGTGCAGCTGAGGCTATTATGGGTAAGTACACCGTGGTGAACGGCAACCCTTGCCTCTATGCTTCAGAGAATATGGCTGCTCCAGAAGAGGACAACACTGTGACAGCTGCAGTGAAGTCGACAACCCTCAACAATGTGCTTTTCAACCCAGAAACTAACGAGGTGGTGAAATTTGGCGGCTATATGCGCGAACGCGACAACACCATTTGCGCTTATAAGGGCACTGCAGACCAAGGTCAGTGCATCGCTCTCGACTGGAGCGCAGCAGGCTTAACTGCTCCTACCGATGGCTCTTACTTTACGGTGACCGGCCCTGTGCAGCTCAAGATGACTTGGCCAGAAGCAGAAAAGACTGCTGGTATGACCGGAAAGGATGGTGAAGGCGCATGGAAAAACTATATCCTTTACCCAGTGGCTATCGACACCAAGATTCCTACTGGCGTAGCTGACCTGAATGCTGACAAGGCTGTGGCTGGCGTTAAGTATGTGAATGTGGCTGGTGTGGAAAGCAACACTCCATTCGAAGGCGTGAATATCGTGGTGACCACTTACACCGATGGCACAAAGGCAGCCGTTAAGGTGATAAAGTAATGAGGCACTCATTGCATCTTTTTTCATAAAAATAATTTTTTTGAATTCTCAGGAAAGAGCTGTGGCTAAAAGAGAAAGCCACGGCTCTTTTCGCATTGTCAGCAAGTGTGATTGTGACAGATTGCAATAAGCGTTTTTTTTGCAGTCGGCCTTTTGTTAGTATTATATAAAGTTTTTGTAAATTTGCATTGAAGTTCACGCATCGGTGGCTTACTTGTGGCGAATTTTCCAATTGCCTGTGCCGTGAAGGAAAATGGCCCATGATTGTAAAAACTAATTATTACGTATTTTGGACACAGATCCTCTCTCTCAAATTCTACCTATTCTCGGCAGTGTGTCTACTGTCGCTCGGCCAATTGTGACATTTACAGCTCCCTCCCTCGGTGTGATTTCGGCACTGTTAGTGTCGTTGGTGGCGCTGATGTTCTCCGCTTTTTTTTCTGGCTCGGAAATAGCTTTCTTCTCTCTTACGAATGATGAAATCGACGACATAGACAATGAAAGCGCAAAGTGCAGCATCAAGTCGCTTCTCTCAAAGCCAGAGAAATTGCTTGCCACAATCTTGATAGGCAACAACATTGTGAACGTGCTCATTGTGATTGTGCTTAACTATGCCATGAGCAATATGTTTGAGTTTAATAGCTCTGTTTTGAGCTTTCTTGTACAGACGGTGATTCTTACCTTCCTCATCCTTCTTTTTGGCGAGGTGATACCTAAACTGTATGCCAGCAACAATAATGTGAAATTTGCCTTGCACGCCACCGGCACGGTGGACTTGCTGGTGAAGCTGTTCAGCCCCGTGTCGAAACTGATGGTGAAGAGCACATTCATTGTGCGCAAAGCGGTTTCTGTCCATGCCGACGACATTTCGATGGAGGACCTTTCACGTGCCCTTGAGGCCAGTGATGTGAAGAGTACCGATGAGAAAGAGATGCTCAAGGGCATTCTCACCTTCGGTAACAAGACGGTGAGCGAAATTATGCGTCCGCGCATCGATGTGGTGGACATTGACTACGACAGCAATTTTGACGACGTGGTGAAAACCGTGGTGGAGAATGGCTATTCGCGAATGCCGGTGTATGAGGGAAACCCCGACAACGTGAAAGGTATGCTTTATGCCAAGGACCTGCTCCCGTACATTGGCAAGCGCGACAATCATTTCAGGTGGCAGACGCTGATGCGGTCGGTGTATTTCGTGCCCGAAACGCGAATGATCGACGATCTTCTTGAGGATTTCCGCAAACAGAAGGTGCACATGGCTATCGTGGTAGATGAGTTTGGCTGTGTGCAAGGCATCGCCACCATGGAAGATGTGCTTGAAGAAATAGTCGGTGACATTGACGATGAATACGACACCGAGGAAAAATACTTCACTAAAGAGTCGGAAAACACTTATATTTTTGACGCGAAAACTCCTCTCGACGACTTTTACGAGGCTACGGGCACTGATGAAAGTGAGTTTGGCGATAAAATCAACGAGGTTGAAACCATAGCCGGACTGCTTCTAAACCTGAAAGGTGACTTCCTTCAAGAGAAAGAGGAAATAAGTTGCGGACGCTGCAAGTTCACTGTGCTGAAAGTGAAAAAATACCGCATAGCGAAAGTGCGTGTGTATGTGGCCCCCGCCAGCGATGAGAAGAAAGCCCAAGAGTGATGGCATACACCAGGACCATAACATTTGCCGACGGCACTGTTCTCCATCAGTGGCAGCTTACAGAGCCATCGTCGCGGCTCGCTGAAATGTGCACGGAAGAACTCCTTGACGCTTCCTGTGAGGCGAAAGCGGAGAGCCGACGCAAGGAAATCTTGGGAGAGCGACTTCTGATGAAGGCCATATTTGGCATTGATACTCCCATTCTTCACAATGCCGACCGTGCGCCATATATCGCCGACAGCGATGTGCATCTGTCGGTTGCCCACACAAAAGGACTTTTAGTGGTGGCTCTTAACCATCATCACAGCATAGGCGTGGACGTGGAGCAGTATCACAGGCGAGTGCTGAATGTGCGTGACGGTTTTCTTAACGAGGCAGAGCGCAGATGGCTTGCGCCTGGTGATGAACTGGCGCATATCGTGGCATGGACAGCCAAGGAAGCCATATTTAAGACTATCGGGCAGCGAAGCCTTGTTAAAAATTACCGTGAAGAAATCAGCCTACACCCATTTTCCACACCATGCATAGGACAACAGATGACGCACAAAGGCACCTTTAAGGCATGGGATTTTTATTTGCTCACCACGCTTGCCGACACCCACCTTCTCACTCTCTGTAGTACATACAGGCTTTAGTATGATTACGTATTAAAGTAGATGCGTTTTATTTCGTGACAGGTTCTATGGTGTAGCCCTGCTGCCGAAGCAGTGCTATCAGTCCTTTTTCCATGCCCAGGTGGGCGGCACCTACAGCCACAAGCACACTACCTCTTTTCATGGCCTCAGTGATAGCAGGCATCCATCTCTCATTGCGCTGGAAGCAGTACTGCTCCATGTCCGCCTCGTTCATCGACACTGGATTGGTGGCGGCAAGCATCAGTTTTCTGAAATTCTGTGAGGTGTAGGCGCTATGCAGGTCGTTGAACACTTGCTCCACCTCGTCGATGTTTTTACACGTTTCGAGCAAATCTGCGGCTTGTCTATTGAGCGGCTTGCCAAAAAGCATTTGCAGCTGAAAATCCACTGTCTCCAGGCTGTGAACGGGCTTGCCCAAGGCTTCTACGCGCCGCTCCACTTCACTATCGAGAAGATTGTTGGGGTTGATGCCACCGAGCATCTTTATGGCCATCAGTTGCTGGAACTGCGCCTCAAGAGCGGAGGGACGCATCGTCTTCAGTTTGTCTAAACTTATGCCGAAGTCGCCAAGGTAGCGCTTGACCACAGCATCCACAATCTGGTAGGCTTCTTTCGACAGCAGCACGTCGATAGTGCTGTCGGTGGGCGCAATCATCCATTCACCCATTTTCTTCACAGTGGCGGGTGCGGTCATCTTTTCGTTTTCTATTTCCACCAAGGCGCAGTCCACGCGCTTGATGGCAGCGTTCAGTCCAGGAACACTATCCACAAAAGATCCGGGCATCAAATGATAGGTGGCAAATAGGTAGCTTGGTTCCTTAAGCGATCCGCCACTCACTTTCCACAATAGCTGGGCATGGCCCATTACGGCAGCGAGGAAAAATAATAGAGAAATGATTTTTTTCATAGGGTCTTTGCTGTTGGTTTGTACAAATTTAGCAAATTTCATCAATAGTGATGATATATGCCTCAGAAAATTACCTATTATTAGCGATTGCCAACCGTCTTTTGTGGCAGTAACTTTGCAGTGTCAATAATAATAGCGTACACAAGTACAAATAAAAGTGAATTAGTTATAATAATAAACGTAGTAAACAAACAGAGCCGCCCGGCAGCGATGTGAATCGCACACTGGGCGGCTTGATTTTATTGTAGTGAACTAAATGATTTGAAGTTGCCTAAGTTTATAATTACTGCACCTCAATCATTTTCACTTCCTTCTTCTGCTCTTCAGCTTTCTTCTTAGGCAAAACCACGGTAAGAACGCCGTTTGCAACCGATGCGCCAATCTTTTCATGGTCCACATCGTCGGGGAGAATCAACTTCTGCTGGAAGTTAGAGACGGTGAATTCGCGGCGCAAGTACACGCCATCCTTCTTGTCGGACGACTCTTCCTTCTTGGCCATTTCCACCACAAGGTTCTGCTCTTTATCCAAGCTGACCTTAACATCGTCCTTGGTCATACCGGGAGCTGCATATTGAACATCATATTCATTTTCTTTCTCTACCACATTGATTGCTGGTGATGTGGTGTTCGACTTTGTCATAAACTCGTTATCAAAGAGGTCATTGAAAACCTCAGGCAACCAATACTGATTTCTTCGTGTAGTCATCATAATTCGTATTCTTTTAAAGTTAATTGATTAATTTTAAATTCGCTGATATACATTGCAAACACTGTGCCATTCCCGTGAACACACTTAAAGTGCTGATAATGAGTGTCAATAAGTCAATTATTCTGCCTTTTAGTCAAAATTAGTGACAGATGTTCCAGAAAATATGTTTTTAGTGGCAGGCTCACAATAATTTCATGTTATCACATTATTTATATATCTTTGCAAGTATGAATTGGCAACGAATATTCACATATATACCACTTATTGCCCTTGCTTCTGGCGCGGCTCTGGCGCAGACCGACAGCACTGCCAGCGTGAAACCGGGAAAACTGATTCTTCCGCTGGTTTTCGACAAGCAGCAGGTGGTGGCCGACACGCTTCACACACCCAAGTTGGCGCCGGAGAAAAAGGCGGCTCCAGACTTGAACTACGACCGCTCTTGGCTTGATGATGGGCTGGCTGACCGTGAGCGCATCGAAAATGAGCGCTATCGCACTATGCTTCAGTCGCCTCAGGTGACCCTTTACAACTCCAAGAACATGCGGCATGCTCCCAAAGAGTATGTGGTGAAGGCTAACCCCTCCAAGACGCTGCTCACCATCGACACGCCGAAAAAAGAGGAAGAGGCGGTGGAACTGCCCGACTTCTTCGATCGCCGACCTTTGAAGCGCCGAAACTGGCTTCACACATTCCAGACGAGCGCCCACTTCACGCAGGCGTTTATCAGCGACAACTGGTATCAGGGTGGTGAGAATAATGTGAACGTGCTTGCCGACTTTCAGTGGAATTTCAACCTCAACCAGAAACTTCACCCGAACTATCTATTCGACAACACCTTGCGCTACAAGGTGGGCATTATGTCGGCTCAAAGCGACACTTTGCGCAAGTATGCTATCAATGAAGACATATTGCAGTTCGATTCGCGCTTTGGCTACAAGGCCATTAAAAATTGGTACTATTCGGTGTCGCTCCAGTTTAAGACGCAGATGTTTAACACCTATAAGGCCAACACCAATACGATGAAGGCGAGTCTGCTGTCGCCAGCAGAGCTGAACATTGGTCTGGGTATGACCTACAACTATAAGGACAAGGAGGGCATCAAGTCGTTCTCAATGTCGCTCTCTCCCGTGTCGTATAATATGAAATACTGCCGCGACATAGATCATCTGAATCCTGTGTCGTTTGGCATCGACGCCGGTCATCACTTCTCGCACAGTTTCGGTAGCAAACTTGAGGCAAAACTGGGCTGGAGCATAAGTGCCAACGTGTCGTGGACATCGAGGTTCTATGTTTATTCCAACTATGAATATGTGCAAGGCGACTGGGAAAACACCGTGGATTTCTTCATCACCCGGCATCTTTCCACCAAGATATTCGTGCACTTGCGCTACGATAAGTCGCGTCCTTACAATGAAACGTGGAAATACTGGCAACTTAAAGAAATTCTCAGCTTCGGCCTCACATACCGCTTCTCTACATCCACCTAACAATGCGTAAACTCCTGCCGATATTCTCAATTCTGTGTCTGCTGGCGCTTTGTGCCGGTGCCGGTGTGCCAAAAGCGTCTGTCACGCTACCCGGAATCGACGAGGCTTCCATGAAGGCCAAGTTCTCGGAAATGGACTTGCAGCCGATGGAGGGAGTGTGGGAATATCCCAACGAGAATATGAAATTGGCCATTGAGCGATGGAAGGGCGACGGCAACGTCGCCTACCGTATAGTGCTGTTGGCGAGCGCGGATATCGAGTTGCTTCCTGGCGCGGTGGTGGGCTATATGGCACCAAGTGCCGATTCGAAGAAGTTCCAACTGTGGATTTACACGGAGCGCAGCAGGGACGGGTTGAAATCGCCTATGGAATGTGTGGCCACCCTGTCGGCCGACGGCACTTCGCTTATATTCGATCCTCCACACATCAAAATGAAAGTGAGGATAAACTTGGCACGTGTGTTCACCAAAATATTCCGTGGGGTGAGTGTGACTCCAGAAAAGGTGGAAGAAAAATTGCCAGTGGGCTTTCGTAAGGTGTTCCCTGCAAATGGCAATGGTGAAAAATTCAATGAAATTCGTTATCTATGAGAGAAATAGCTGTCATAATCGCGTGCGCATTGGTGGCAACTGGCGCTTTTTCACGCACCAAGACCTCTACTCATAAGTTGAGCAGTGCCCATGCCGAAATAGACACGATAGCCGAATATGTGGCTGACACGCTTACTGATATAGCCCCCAATGCCATTTCCATCAAGGGATATTCGAAAAAGGCGAGCGACAGCAAGGAGACTTTTTTCGTGACGAACCACACCACTCACCGTATTTCTCAAATCAAGATTCGCTTGCGTTACTCAGCCATCGACGGCAAACTGCTTCATGAGCGTGTGGCCACAGTGGATGTGACGCTGAAGCCTGGCGAAACCCGGTTGGTGGCCATTCGGTCGTGGGACGTGCATCGCCAGTTTTACTATTACGCTGGCGCAAAACCCAGAAAGAGCGCATCGCCCTACAAGACAGCCTACCGCCTGATAGGCTACAGCATTCCAATAGGGGAATAAATTCAGCTCATTATTTTCGGTGCTTTTGGCATATAGCGGGCGCCTATCAAATTGAAAATGGATATACAAAAAAAACTTGGCAGCCATTGCTGTCAAGTTTTTTGTAATTGGTCGGGATAACTGGATTCGAACCAGCGACCCCACGCCCCCCAGACGTATACTCTAACCGGACTGAGCTATATCCCGATCGTGCCAATAGGCTTTATCTCCTAAAGGCGATGCAAAGTTACAATTTTTTTCTCATCTTCGCAAATCTTTTTTAGTATTGGAAAACTTAATAAGTGAATGCGCGGGTGATAGTGGCAATTACGACCTTGCCTTTAGTAATGTTGGCGTTGGTCCAGTTGCCTTGGCTGTCGTAAGTGTAGGCGATGCTGTAAGCAGAAGGTGTGCCTTTTCTTGTGGTCACCCATCGGCGGTTACATTTATTTTTTGTTACGGTAGCTTTGGTGATATCGCCTTGTTCGTTTCTCACAAATGTTGTGGTGGTCTTGAAGTATGAAGGGCCATTGTAGTCTTCTTGTGTGATTTGTGATGTGGCAGTTGTGATGTGGTCGTTGGCATCGTAAGCATAGCTGAAGGTGGTTGTGCCATTTTCGTTGATGTGCGAGAGTAGCCCCTTGTCGTTGTAGTACACATTGCCCTCAAGGGCATTTACTTTAGCCGAAACGAGTTTGCCGTTGGCATCGTAGTTGTAAGCAAAGTCCACTTGATCGGCAAAGCCCTCTTCTTTGTGCCATTTACCGTCTTTGCCAGGGGTGTACATATTGAAGATTTCTTTTGTCAGCCGCCATTGCGCATCGTAGGCGTATTGCGTCTGGTCGGCTCGGTCTTGCACTCCGTCCATTGTCTCAATTTTGGAGAAGATTGCCATTGTGCCGATTCTGCCGTCCATATAGTCGATAATGGCTTTTTGCTCGTAATTTTTGACACCACTAATAGTGTGTTCGGGCATAATTACACTCTCAATGTTGCCAGCATCGTTATAGGTGACTTTGAAAGTGTAGGTGCCAGCTCCTTTCGATAGAAAGTCTTTCTTTAGCACCATCTTCTGTTGCATGCTTTTAGGGGAGTTTTTTAGACTGAGTATATCGTTTGGTAGTTTGTTAGGTGCGATGTGGAAGTCGTAGACCGACAGATAGTAGCCATTGTCGAGCATTAGGTTGTCGATAGGGGAAATTACTTCACGAATCAGCGTCATAGCCTGTGACGAAGCCATAAGGCTTGTGCCGATATATAGGCATGCCGTGATGATAGAGATTACAGCTTTTTTCATTTTAATTGAAGAGAGTAGATTGTTGAAGAATCGTTTTATTTGACGTTAAATGTGGAGCAGGTCGCGATAGAGGTCAAGAGCGATGCGCATTTCTTCATCGGGAATGGCTTGCCCTGGCTTCACTTCGCCACAGGCAGCGAGCAAGGAGCAGTTGATTTCCCCGTTCTGGCTTTTTTTGTCGTGGTGCATAAGCTGCAGGAGATAGTCGTAGTCGTCGCAAGTGATGTGGTATGCGCCATAGTTGCTGCCCACGAAATCTGCCAGGCGGTGTAGGTCGCTCAACGGGAATTTTAGCAGTTGATGCGACAGCACGGTTTCAGCCACAAGTCCCCATGCCACGGCGTAGCCGTGGGGGATAGGGGCGCCGTCGTGTAGAGCCTTGCTTTCAAAGGCATGGCCCACGGTGTGGCCGAGGTTCAACGCCCGGCGTATGCCCTTTTCATGTGGGTCTTCCTCCACTATTCGCTCTTTTACCAGCACCGAGGTTTTCAGCATCTGCAATAGCTCATCGGCATCCGCGCCTTGAAAGTCGAAACCGATAAGTTTCATAAACTCTTCATGGTCGCTGAGCATGCCGTGCTTCAGCATTTCAGCATAGCCCGACTTTAGCTCCTCGGAGGGGAGGGTACTAAAAAAGCAGGTGGAGATAATCACGTCGGAAGCCTCACTGAAGCAGCCGATCTCATTCTTCAGACCGCCGAAATTAATGCCTGTTTTGCCGCCCACAGCGGCATCCACGGCACTTAGCAGGGTGGTGGGGACGTTGATGAATCGGATTCCTCTTTTAAAGGTGGAGGCAGCGAATCCTCCCAAATCTGTCACCACGCCACCGCCAATGTTCACCACCACAGAGCTGCGTGTGGCTCCGCCTTGCTCTAAGCTTTCCCACACGTGGGTGAGCGACGAAAGATTTTTGCACCCGTCGCCAGCTCCAATAGTAATCACCTTTGCTTTTTTTAGGTGTTGGCTCTGTATCATGGGGAGCACTTCGCGCGCTGTGTTCTCGTCCACAATCGCTGCCAGCTTGCTGTATGGCTTCGAGGAGAGAATGCGGTCGAGAGCAGTGGCCACATCGTTGGTGAATACGATATTTTGCTTCATTGCGTAGTGCGTGCGGTTATTGGTGGGCTTCGGCAAGTGCTTTCAGCAGCGAGGGCACAGCTTCGGCAAGCGCTTTCATATTAGGATAAACGATGTCGGCGCCGGATTTGTAAAGGTCTTTTTCAGGAATAGGGCCAGTGGTGACGCCTATAGTGAATGAGCCCGACGCATGGCCAGCCTGCACGCCAAGCGGTGCGTTCTCTATTACGATGCACTCACTGGGTTTTGCGCCTGCTTTCTGCTGACCGCGCAAATATGGCTCTGGATTCGGCTTTCCATTCCGGGTGTCGGCTCCCGTCACACGCTCTGGCTCAAAAAGTCCGGCATAGTCGTGGTCGATTCGCTCCAGGATGGAAGGCTGGTTGGAACCTGTGACGAGCACATTTCTCAACCCGGCCGCCTTTGTGGCTTGAAGCACTTCTGTGGCCCCCTCCATCATGGCAGGCTCGCCAAGCTCGTTGAAGTAGCGTCCCTTCACCTTATAGTATTCCCACGCTTCCTCATCGGTTACATTCTTGCCTGCGCCGCGGCGAAACATCATCTTGATGATGGCTGCACCCGTCATGCCCTCGTATTGGTAAAATTCATCGCGGGAGCATTTCACATTGTTTTTCTTCATGAGCTTCACCCATGCACGGGTGTGGTTTTTCATCGAGTCGTAAAGCACGCCGTCGCAATCCACGAGGGCCACTTTTATGTTGGCGCTTTTATTGCCACTATATTTCAGATAGTTGGCTATTGCTGCTTGTTCTGTCATTTTTTTTCTGAATTATGATGTGTTATTTTTATTATTAGATAAAACATTATCTTGCGGTGATGTGGAAGCACCCTTGCTTACGCTCGTATATGGCGTAGCACTTGCCAGCCTCCCTATAGTTGTAGATGATTTCGGCGAGAATGTTTTTCAAACTCTCCAGCGATATTTTGTAGCTCTCGTCCATGCAGTCAAATTTTGTCCAGCTGATGTCGAAAGTGGTGCCGTAGAGGTGACACGACTGCTCTGTGGCTGCAGCATTGCGTTTTCTCAGTTTCGACACCGTGTGCTCGGTGCGCAGCAGGCTGTTTACTCTTATGCGGTAGCTCTTGCCGCCACGCACCTTGATGGTGTCTTGAAACGCTTTGCCTATGTCGTGCAGCAGCTGGGCAGCCTTAGGCACGAGGTAGGGCATCGCGTAGCGCATGGAGTCCACATAATACACATCGCAGGTGGCAATGTGAAGAATGGGGCGTTTGAGCTTGAACGCCGATTTGATGTCGGTGATGGGATTGATGCCGCCGGCACGGGCGGCACTGAGCTGAAGTGCGTTAGAGTCGTTGAATAGCTCTGTCAGCCTGCCAGGCTTGATGTGAGTCTGCATCACATGCTCGCTTCCATTGTCGGTGGCTTGCTCTATTGCCTTTTGGCTGGATCCGTTCACTATCACCTCGTCGGTCAGCACGTATTCAGGCACCTCCTGGTGGTAGCCACATGTGTAAACCCCCGACGATACCGCTATCACCGCTGCCACTATAAGCAAAATCCAAATGATGGTTCGCATTTTTGCTACTGTGTGTGTTATCGGCCAATGGTCTGGACGTAGAGTATGTTCTTATTGTCGCCGAGCTGCATTGACTTCTTCATCGCATCACGGTCGCATCCATAGCGCACCACGGTTTTGAGTCCGGCCTGTGCGCAATATAGATACACGTTCTGCGATGCAGCTCCCGCGGCATAGCATTGGTGCTCTATGTCTTTTTCCTTGGTGTTGTCGGCCACGAACACGATGTTGACAGGTGCCGTGACAGCGAAGTCCTGTAATGCTACCTCACTGCGGAAATCCCCCGTGGCAATGGTGGTGAGCGTATTGTCTTCAGCGCTGTAGCGGCTGATTTCTGTGGCGGTGACCACATATATTTCAAGTTCCTGACGGTTCATGGCGGTGGCGATGGTGCGTTTGCCATCATGGGTGATGCCCCAAGCCGCCCATAGAATATCGCTCAACTCTTGCTTTGTGACCGTGGACGCAGGGTTGATGTCGCGTTGCGAGCATCGGAGGCTCATTGCCTTCATAAGTGGCATTCCCCCTGTGGTGTTAGGCTGAGGAAGCACCTCGGCGTTGGCCGACAGGCATGTGCCTATGGCTGTGGCTACTGAAGCCACTTTCACTAATAAGCTATTTTTCATATCTCAGTAATAAATTTGCGTACCACAAATTTACAAAAAAGGATGAAATATGCGCAAAAAAGCGCCCTTTTTAACGTGTTTCAGCAATGAAAAAAGCGCTTGCTCCATTGGAGGGGGAGCAGGCGCTTTTTTAGGAATATACCATTTTTATGGAGGCTTACCTGATGATGAACTTTTTTGTTACATTTTTGAACCGCAACAGGAATATGCCCTTTTGGTCGATGGTGAGCTCTCTGTCGCGGCTGGCGCAGATCATCCTGCCCTGCATATCATAAATATATGCCACAGCACTACTATCGTTGGTGTATATCTTTACCTGATTTCCGCCTTGTCCGTCTCCTGCATCAGGTCGTTATTCGAACTCAAGTCCACGCTGTAGTCAATTTCATCATATTCTTTGATTTCTTTGAAGACCTTGCTCCATACAGGATGCGCCATGTAAACGTCTTTGCTTCCCTTTGGCACCATTAATGTTGCCGCTCCGAAAGGCCTACCATAGGAATCTTCGGTGTCTTTAGTAGGATCATATTCACTTGGAATAGGGTTTTGTGCATACACAGTTTGTAAACAAGGTTGGTGCCATGACCTTAATACGCCATCAATTGTAACACGAGAATAAGAAGGTGCTATTGAATAAAGATATTTTAACTTTGATGGCAAGATTATGGTCCTTAAATTTTCACACTTATCAAAAACGAAAAAATCTTTTAAAGAGTCAATATTATTTGAAAACTGAAAGACTTGCACATGGTCGTTTTTAATCATTATCGCATAGGGGTCTTCAAATGCAAGATCAATTTTCTTGATATCGTCAGGCATTTGATAGACAGGGTCTCTTTTTCCCTGTGGATACCAACGGAATGCCATATCTTTTTTTGTGACAAGAACTCCATTGATGCTGCCGTAAATTTCGTTACGAGGAGAAACTTCAATAGCTTCCAGTAAAGGACAGTTTTGCCATAGCATGTAATAGCCATATCCTGCTACTTCTTTTTTATTATTCTTAGCACGGATTTCTTTGATGTTTGCCCCTATGTAGAGATATTTAAGGAATCTGTATAAATAAAAACAATCTTCTAATCTCTCTGGCACCAACTCTCCAAAGCTGACGAGGTTCTCTGGAAGACGAATGGCGTTGATGCCTGTGAATGCAAATGCCCAGTTGCCTATGGTGTGGACTTTTTCTGGGATGTTGAGCTTTAGCAGGGGGTAGCAACGGAAAAACGCTCCATCACCTATATACTCCACACTTTCTGGAAGCGTCACCTTTGTGACATGGCCAAGGTAAAACGCATACAGCCCCAGCCCCCTCACTTCATACTCTTTTCCGTTTTCAGTGTGGATAAACTGCGGTATGGTTACATCTCCTTTTAAGGCTGTGTCGGCTTCGTTGAGAATGGCAAACTTCTCCTGCTTGACAGAGTCGGTCATCACCTGGTATTTCAGTTGTCCTTGTTGGATATATTGGTCTGTGGCGATCCAACCTTGGACGCGCGCCCCTCTCTGCATGAATTTCGGACTGAGCTCATACAATAATGAGTCTGTTCCCCACTCACGCCCCCAACTGCCTGGGACAGCCTGTGAGTAGGCAAACGACAGAATCGCTACCAAAAATAATAAAGTCTTTTTCATGTTTGTACCTATTAAATTGTTAAATGATATTTTTATTGGTGAACAGCATTTACTGCTATTCTTGATTTTTACTGCCAGTGGCATTTTTCTCCGCATAGAGGACAAACCTGTTTGATGTTTGTGAAAATCTGCTGAATACATTGCCATCCTCGGAAGTACAGGCGGAGTTGGCGGCAATGAATGTGTTGCCTGTCGCCACGATTTGGCATCTAAGGTAAGTGGCTTTTTCGTAGCCGGCATCATAAACGAAAGCCTTGTCGCGCGAAGCGTTGATAACGTTGCGTTCCACCACGTTGCCCTTGAATGTGACGGACTGGTTAGTGGCCTGCTCCAAGAGGGCGCAAAGCTCGTAGTCGCTTTTAATGTAGTTGCCGCTCATATTGTATGAGGCGTTTCTCACATTCCTTGTGAAGATTCGGGTGTCGCCCTCAAGGTGGTTTTCCCGTGCCTCAAGGGACACGAATTCAATCGGATTTTCTGCGCTGGAGCCGGAGGCTGTCATCAGCGTCTGCAGCCCCGTTGCCCAGTTTCTGTGGGCCGTCACTTTCGCGGTCTTTTCCGAGGCTAATAGCATAGTGTAGCCCGCTTTTGCGAAGTCGAGAGGATAACTGTAACTTTTGCTGTAGGTGTAGTTGATGGTGTTGTCGTTGAAAATGACATTTGTGCCAATGGCATGTAGGCACACATGGTTCTCCGTGTCACCGTACACACCAACGTGGCAATCCGACATGAAAAGGTTTCGGCACACCTCCACAGGGCTGTCGCAAGAGCCGGAATAGTGGTTCTTTCTCTCCTCCAATTCGTTGCCGTCGCCGTAGCAAACATCATAGAGTACGCTCACATCCATTGTCCCATAGAAGGTATTTTGGTCAAATGTGCCCCTTTCCCAGTTGGAGTAAATCACCTTGTTGTCGTTGAAACTTACATTGTGGTAATCTGTAAAAGTGTCGAAACTGAAAGTGGCTGCGACTTTAACCGGAGCGTCCATGTAGAAGTCGTTGCCATCAATATGCACATCGTTCACCACGTGGTTGATGGGCGTTTTGCTGAACGTTGTTATGCCGTCATCATCTTTCACCCGGTTATCATCTTGGTTGGTGAAAAAGGTGAGAAAGCGGTCGTTTGCCCCATCCCAATCACCAATGATGCCTGTGTCAACACCAATGGATGTGTCAGCTTCTGAAGTTTTGCGGCTATATTCTCCACCTCTCCCGATTCCCTGCTCTGCCGTGGGTATGTAAGGGACAATTTCGTTATGAAATTCGTTGCCTGTGATGTAGATGTGTTCCTTTCTCAATTCTGTGGCTCCGTCGGTTGTTCCGGTGTAGTTGTTGACACTCCAAATGGCAAGAGCCTCGTCGTTACCGTATTTGCGGATAATGTTATGGTTGATGTTCACATGCTGCAAATCGCCTCTCAGCCACAGGCCACCACCGATTTTCTGGCGGTTGTAGTTGATAAGCTCGCAGTCGGATATGGTGATGTTCTTCCCTCTCCTGATATCCACGTTTGTGCCGGGGAAATCCTCTAAATGGATTTTAACAGACTTCATGCTGACGCTTGATGCGTTGTAGATTTTTACAGCATAGAATCCATTGGCGAAAGGTTTCTGATTGTCTTTTGTGAAATTACAGTCTCTTGGGTCAAATTTGCACTCTATCGTTAAGTCGTGAATATCGACCGACACTTTTCCTTCGTCGTTGTCATCTTCATTCACGGGACGTGTCTTGTCACCCAAAACACCAATGATGCAGTCGTCCACAAATTCGAAGCCTTCATCGAGAATGAGTTTTGTCTTTTCGCTTTTTCCGTAAATGATAACATTTTGCTTATTGAATACAAGGCTGTTAGGAAGCGTGAATTCGCCTTCGTAATCAAGCTTGATAATGATGGTATCCAACCCCTCATACTTGACTCCTTTTTCTGCAAATGTTTTTGTAATTTTCACAAAAGTATCCAATCATCTTGGTTGTGGATTATGGTAGGGTTTGTTATTAAATAAACCTCATTTTTCATAAATAATAAGTATTAAAGTTTATGCGCAAATTTATTTATTTTTTTAAATAATAAAAGGTGGTTTCCGTTTTTTTGTGTAAAAAATGTTAATATTAAGCATAAGCATTTGTAGCGAACAGTCCTTCTGGTGGCATTGTCTTTACCTTGGGCGGAAGAAGGAGAGGAAATAGGGTGGGAACGGGGTCTCGAAATGGAGGGGCGAGTGGGTGCGAGGGTGATAGAATGCGAGGCGGAAGGCGTGGAGGCAGAGACGGCTTGCCCCGTCCACTCGGCTACCATACTTGTAGTCGCCCACTATGGGGTGGTGCAGTGCCTGCATGTGCACGCGAATCTGGTTTTTGCGTCCGGTATGTAGGTGGAGCTCAAGCATGGCGAACCGCTCGTTTTGCTGGAGCAGCCGCCAGTCGGTGCTTGCCCATTTGCCGCCGTTGTTAGTTCGGCTGCTGATGATTTTCATGCTTGGAGTGTCTTTCAGCCAGCTCTCTATGTGTCCTGCCTCTTTTTGCATTTGGCCTTCCACTACTGCCACATATCGGCGGTCAATGACGGTACTGTGCCAGTCGGCGGTCATGAGCTGCTGCACCTCGGTGCTTTTGGCATACACCATCAGTCCGGATGTGCGCGTGTCGAGGCGGTGCACCACGTGGGCGGTGCACCGCTGGTGCGTCTCCATAAAATATCGGTCGAGCAAATCTTTCATGTTGAGGCTGTTACGACCCACGCCCATCGATAGCACCTCGTCGGCTTTGTCCACCACTATCAGATCACGGTCTTCATACGCCACCGTGAAGTACTGGCTGAAGTCGAACCGCGTGCGGCCCACTCCCGGGTGCTTGCTTATTTCTACCAGAGCGTCGGGGTGGACGATGAAGTCGTGCCTTGTCTGTACCGTCTTGTCCACGAGCACGCCACCGCCCGTAAGAATGGACTTGGCCTTGCTTCGGCTGATGCCCTGGAGTTTCTTCATCACAAAGTCGAGAAGCGGCATCTCTTCCCTCGACAGAAACTGGGTGTACTGTGCATCTATGCGAGGCACATGGCCTGTGGCGTTGTGGTAAGTGTGATTGTTGTGATTGTGACGCATATGACCAAAAAATTGCGGTATCTTCACCACAAAATTAGTGAAAATATCGCAATATGTATGAAAATGAGAGTTTGGGAAAAACTTTTATCCTTCAAAGAAGCGACGGAAACGCTCGAAAATCCTGTTCTTGGTGGTTTCCGAAGGCTTGACGCTTGGCGACGATTTTAATGCCTCGAAGGTCTTGCGGTCGGCATCGGTGAGTGTTTCGGGCATATACACACTCACGTTCACCAATAAGTCGCCGGTGCCATAGTGGTCGGGTGAGGGAAGGCCTTTACCCCGCAGGCGCAGAATTTTGCCAGGCTGGGTGCCCGGCTCAATGGTGACACGCACACGGCCATCCACGGTGGGCACTTCCACCTTTCCGCCAAGCACGGCGGTAGGAATGTCGAGCATAAGGTTATACACCAGGTCGTTGCCGTCGCGGTGGAATTGGCTGTCGTTTTCTTCCTCAATGACGATGAGCAAGTCGCCTGGCACACCACCGCCTGGGGCATCGTTGCCTTTGCCGCTCATTTTGAGTGTCATGCCTTCGCCTACACCGGCTGGAATGTTGATGGAGATAATCTCGTCTTTCTTAATCAGCCCTTGACCACCGCATTCCGGACAGCGCTCCTTGATGATTTTGCCCTTACCTCCGCAGGTGTGGCATTCGCTTTGGGTCTGCATAGTGCCAAGGATGGTGCGCTGCATTCGCGTTTCCACACCTGTGCCATGGCAGGTGGGGCAAGTGTCGAGCTGAGTGCCATTCTTGGCACCTGTGCCATGGCAAGCCTCACACGAAACCATGCGTGGTATCTTCAACTTCTTTTCTACGCCGTGAGCCACGTCTTTCAGCGAGAGCCTCACGCGCACGCGAAGGTCGCTGCCACGCTGCACTCTACGCCCGCCGCGAGAGCGTCCGCCGCCGAAGCCGCCGAATCCGAAGTCGCCGAAAATGTCGCCGAACTGTGAGAAAATATCGTCCATCGACATTCCTGCGCCACCGAATCCGCCTTGTCCGCCTTGTGTGCCGGCGAAACCGAACTGGTCGTAGCGTGCACGCTTCTCCTTGTTCGACAGCACGTCGTAGGCTTCAGCGGCTTCCTTGAATTTTTCCTCAGCGGCTTTCTTCTCGGCGTCGGTTTTGCCTTGCTGGCGGTCGGGGTGATATTTAATTGCTAATTTGCGGTATGCTTTTTTTAATTCATCTTCTGTGGCGTTTTTCTGAACGCCAAGCACTTCATAATAGTCTCTTTTTTCTGCCATCGTTGCTGTAATGTGTTTTTAATTACTGACCTACTACCACTTTTGCGTGGCGAAGCACTTTGTCGTTGATCGTATAGCCTTTCTGCACAGTGTCGATCACCTTCCCCTTCATGCTTTCTTCTGGAGCGGGGAATGTGGTGACAGCCTCGTGAACGTCGGCGTCGAAATCGACGCCGGTGGACTCCATCGGCTTCACTTGCTGTGATTCGAGGTATTTTAAAAACTTATTGTAGATGAGGTTTACCCCGTCCTTCAGGCTGTCCTTGTCCTCTGTTTTCTCGATAGCGTCGAGGGCGCGCTCAAAGTCATCGACCACAGGGAGAAGATCGCGCATGGCTTTTTCTCCACCATTCTTTATGAGGTCGGCTTTTTCTTTGAGTGTGCGTTTGCGGTAGTTGTCAAACTCTGCCATCAGGAAAAGGTATTCCTTCTGTGATTTTTCGAGCGCGGCTTGCAGTTCAGTTATTTTCTCTTCGGGAGTTTTCTCCTTTGCGGGCTGTTCTGCTTCCTCAGTTTCACCGTTTTCTGACGTGGAGTTCAGGTTCTCTCCCTCCTGTTGCTGAGTGTTATGCTCATCGGCTTGAGCCTCTTTTTGCACATCCTTCTCCATATCATTTTCGTGTTTTTGATTTTTCTTGCTCATATTTCTATATCTTTTTTTCATTATCGTGATAAGTAATCTTGTGTGAAAGCTATGATAATGTGGAGGCACTTGCTATCCCCACCTTTTGCTGGCGCAGGTGTGAACTTTCGCTTCTGATTCTATAAGCAAAAACGATGCCAACTCGTATGGCAGTGGTTGCGCTCAAGCTCTATTTACAAAGGTATGACATAATGGCTGTGCTGCGCGAACTTTGTTGATGCTTTTTCTGCCAAATCGGCATTGTGGAATATGCCAAAAATTGACGAACCGGATCCCGACATGGCTGCATAAATGGCTCCCTCGTCGATTAAACTCTGCTTAATCGACGCCAATTCAGGGTATTGCGCGAACACACTTTGCTCGAAATCATTTGCGAGCTCCGACTGCCATCGCTCTATGCCGGCTGACAGAATGCTGGGCAGCGGTTTTGATGATGGCTTTGGGGTGGCTTGGGCATAGGCTGCTTTTGTGGGGACCGACACGTCTGGCTTCACGAGCAGCATCCCCATTCCTTTGAGCGACACTTTGATGGGGGAGAATACATTTCCGATGCCCGTGGCCATCATAGGGGTGTTGTAGATAAAAAATGCGCAGTCGGCGCCTATCTTCGATGCCATTTCTGCCAGCCGTTCATTGGTAAGCCCCACTTTAAACATATCGTTGAGCATTTTCAGACAGAATGAGGCGTCACTCGACCCTCCGCCCAATCCAGCGCCATCGGGAATATGCTTCACTAAGTGTATTTCCACAGGTGGCAGGCCGAATTCATTCTCCATTATCCTGTAGGCTTTCATCACCAGATTTTTTTCGGCGGGGCAGTCCACAGTGCGCCCGTAGCACTTAAGAGTGGTGTCGCTGCAGTTGTTAGCTGCAGGCACAATTTCAAGAGAGTCGGTCAAGGGAATGGGGTAGAACACGGTCTCGATGTTGTGGTATCCATCGGGCCGCCGGCTCACGATGTTGAGGCC
>DLLC01000041.1:0-3108 GCA_002476625.1 Porphyromonadaceae bacterium UBA7572
GACTGAAATTTTGGCATGATTATATGTGGCGGAAGATATTTGTTTTTTAAAAAACATTTTCCAAATTTTGATGAAAACGATAATGCAAGGAATGACAGCAAGGAGCAAGTGGGGCATGGCTATGGGCTTGTCACTGCTGCTGCTCTCTTGTGGCAAAGGCGGGAACGAGACTTCCGGGCGCAGTGAAGCGCAGGCGCAGCTGTCGGACGAACAGGCGGCTGAAGTGGCAGAAGGCAAATTCCGCCCCGACACGGCTAAAGTATTCTTTAACGGCACTTACGACAAAGGAAGCGCGTTTGTGGTGATTTCCAAAAAGGAACTCCGGCTTAATGTGTATGCCACCGTGGAGGGCGACACTACTCTTATAGCACGCTACCCGGTGTGCATCAGCCGCGCTAAAGGCCAGAAAGAGAAAGAGGGCGACATGAAGACCCCTTCCTGCACCATGGAGCATCCATTCACCATCACCGAAATTAAGGACGCAAGCACTTGGACCCACGATTTTGGTGACGGACGTGGCGCAATCCTATCCTATGGCCATTGGTTTATACGTCTGGCCACTCCGCACAAAGGGATTGGCATACATGGCAATACGGGTAATGAGGATAAGATGCCCGGCCGCGATAGCGAGGGCTGCATACGCCTTACAGATGCCGGGATCGACCACTTTAAGCAGCATTATGCCTCTGTGGGCATGAAGGTGGTGGTGAAAGGCGAGAATGAAGGAAGACTGCCATTTGAGAATAAGGCGGTCAAAGGCCCTGGCACACCTATGCTCTGATGTGTCCCATCACTTCTATTTTAGCATCAAGCCTCCTACTGATTGAAATTGAGTGTCTATATATACAAATATTACTGCAAGCAGAACGATGAGCATTTTTTATGTGCTTCTGCTTGCAGTAATATTTTATAGATGAGTGTTTGCTATTCTCTATTCCAAACTATTTCCACACCACCTTAAGGGCTTTGCTTGAAGTTCTGACGATGAGCACGCCTTGTGTGAAGCTCGGGCTGCTGATGCGATGCGTGCCTGTATTGTCATAACCACTGTAAAGCATCTGGCCGTCGGTGCCGTAAACTGCCACTGCTTTGCTGCCGTTCACCACCAGC
Organism: Porphyromonadaceae bacterium UBA7572; assembly: GCA_002476625.1. GTDB lineage: Bacteria > Bacteroidota > Bacteroidia > Bacteroidales > Muribaculaceae > Sodaliphilus. The sequence continues at coordinate 1,111 of DLLC01000041.1, forward strand.
TGACGCCCTGTCTGGTATGCTTCCACTGTGGCGTTGGCGATGTCGGGCACATCCGTTGTGCCCACATGCAGTGAGGCGCGCATTTCGTCACCGAGGTCGTTGATGCTGCTGAAAGTGGAGTCTTCATTCTCGTAGGTGAAGCCTATGGTGTAGGAGCCTTGTGGCAAGTCGATATTCTTGGTGAACTCCACGGTCTTCTCTTCCATTGGCTCTATGGCAGCATCGGTGGCTTCGATGGAGCTTACCACTTCACCGCCTTCAGCTTTGCGGATATCAGCCACGAGTTTGCCTGTGTAGCTTTCGTATGGAAGTAGGTTCTTGATGGTGGCGGTGAACTTCAGCTCTTGGCTTGCCTTGTCGTAGGAGGCGGCCATCGACCTGCCAATGAGAATCTGGTGTGTGTCCATATAGGCCACTTGCTTTTCGCAATAGATGCTGCCCGTCCTGTTGTTGCGCAAGTGCACCACCACAGGCCCGTCGGGAAGACGCACATAGCTTAAACTGACTTTTTTTCTCTCGGCTGGCTCAAATTGTTCTGTTCGGTTAAACACAGAGGAGTTGTTGAACTCAACCGACCATGCGTCGGCCATCTTACCAGCACCTGTGTTTGCGATTGTGAAATCAAGGTCGCAGTAAACATTTTTATCGACAGTGAACGTTTCTTTCTCTTTGCGTGTGAGTTTGCAGTCTTCAACCTCAAGGTTCACATCACCCACTCTCACGCCGCTGTCATCAACGTAGATGAAGTCGGAGAAGTTGTCGTAAACGGGCAGTTTGCGGTTTTGCTGGTCGATGGAATAGAATTTGAGCGTGTATTTGCCGTCCTTTATGCTGGCAGGAAATTCGAAGGAGTATTGTCGCACATACTCCTTAGTGTATACAGAAGGCTTCAGTGTACAGTTGTCGAACAGCTTGGCTTCTGCCACCACGTCGGCAGTTTCCGCATTAGCTATTTGGATATAGATGTCGCCACTGTAATCATCGTAGCCATTATTAATGGCTTGAATTGCCATGCTCAGCGTTCTGCCATTCACCGCAAGGCTCTTCAGCTCGGCGGTTTCGAGAATGTAGGGCAGATAATCAGACCCTTCCACAGGCTTTTGCACACCGGTGAGCATGATATTGTTGAGATTAAAGCCTCCGGCGCTGCCGCCTGTTCCTTGCTCTTCTGGGTTGAGGAGCGAGATCTGGTAGTAGCCATCGCTCAGCCCTTTCCACCCCCAGTTGATGTGAAACAGGCCTTGCTCATCGTAGCCGTCGCAGACAAAGGCGTGCCCGGCAGTAGGGGTGCTCCAGCCATTGTAGGGGATGGGTCGTCCTTCGTCGATTTCCTTTTTCAGCAGCGCAATCCACTCGTCGTTGGTGTACATTCGTTTGATGTGCTTTCTGATGCCCTTGTCGTAGCCAAAGTAGTGCACAAGAGAGTAGGCTACGCTTGCGTCGGTGGCACCAGTCTGCTCGCCATACTGGCTTTGGAATGATATGCCCAGGTCGCTCATAAGGCGGGCCACAGCATCTTTTTGCTTCGCAGTGCTTTCTGCTGTGTATTGAGGAGGCATCAGGCTCCAGTTGTAGGTTTTATTGAAGTCGGCGGAGAGGTTCCATTTTTCTCCGTTTGGACCCTCAGTAGTGTATGCTACGCTTCCGTTCCCTTTCTCTGGCCACTGGTGATAGCGCATAATTTGCGCGCTCTGTGTGGCAGGGCATCCTGTGGCGCAATGCTCACCGCTTGACAGTAGGGGCGTGTAGAGGTTGAATGGGGCGTCCTGCCCCCATTGGATGCTGCCCAGCAGTGCCGGCACAGCTTTTTCAACAGCCTTAGGTGTGTAGGCAGAGGCTTTGCCCTCGCGTATGGCCTCAATCTGGTCTGCATAGGTATTGAACCACCATTTGGCGTTGTCTGGCAAACTGTCGTAATTGAAAGAGCCGTTGCCGTAGCCGAGCACTATGGGCGCTTTGTCGTCGCCTGCAATGAGCACAAACTGCCCATTCTCGCGG
>DLLC01000041.1:3161-7380 GCA_002476625.1 Porphyromonadaceae bacterium UBA7572
TGGCGACATTAAAGGCATAGACAGCAGTGGCGCCGCCACGCTCTATTTTGTAGGCCAACTTCGGCGTGACTGTGGCCGCTGGCGAGGCGTTCAGTGCCGGAGCGCTTACCTTTTTCAAGAACTGCATTGCAGCCTGTTGGGCTTGGGCCTGTGTCACTTGAGCGGCATGCCCGCAAATTGCCGAGAATATAAATCCTGTGGCTAATAGAAAAACTTTATTCATTATGTCTCTTAATGTTGAAGGGTGGGTTGAAAAATATATAATGTTTTGGTTTGTATCGCTTAGCGGAGTTTATTTCATGCCATTGAGAATGGAGATGGCGGTGTCGAGTATGGTGTCGTGGCCGATCTGCATGTCGGAATCCTCCATGTCCACCTTCACGTCGGGGGCAACGCCAAACTCGGTGATGTTTCCGCCGACGTCACGGATCACGGCAGCCGAGAACCGCACACTCCAGCCGTTTGGCAGCTCGCTGGTGAAGGGTAGGCCGCACCCGCCTCCTGTGGTGTCGCCCACGATGGTGACGTTAGGAAGTTGCTTCATTATCGACACGAAATTGTTGGTGGCGCTGAAACTTCTACGGTTGCACAGCACCACAATCGGCTTGTTGTAGTGCTGCCGGCCCCTTGATGGACTAAAATAGTAGTCGTATGGCCGTGAAAAAGCGTCGTGCGCAGGCCCAGTCTTGTGACAAATGCTGCCCACTTTCATTTTCTCGTTGATGAACCTGCCAACCAGCTTCTCCACGTTGGTGAGGAATCCGCCGCTATTGTTGCGCACGTCGATAATCAGCCCGTCGCTACTTGCCAGGTAGGCTAATATGGCATCGAGATTACCTTCGCCAATGCCGTTGGAGAAGTCGCCGTAGTACATATAGCCGATGTTGCTGCTCAGAATCTGGTATTTGATGCCACTTGTGCGTCGGTACTGGAAGTTGAGGTAATGCTTGTCGATAAGCCGCTCGTCGTAATTGACGGGATATTGCTCCCAAATCCAGTAGCGCGACACGTCGCTGGCGCTTACCAGGTTGGTGTGGCCGTCTTTGAGCTCTTTCAGCATATCGCTGCAGAGCTCAAACAGCTCGCCGCTGCTAATGCCCTTTGTGATTTTTGACCGGTAGCGCTGTCCCACCTCATTCCAGTCCACATTCTTGTACTCAAAAAAAGTGTAGTGCTCGTCGATGATGGTCCAGAGTGCATCGAAATTGCCTTCGGCGTCGTTACTGAAAGTCTGTTCGCTGCAAGAAGCCATGTGGAGGCCAAGCAAGGTGAGAACCAATATGTGAAAATAATATCGTAGCATAGCTTAATGTCTTGGGGAAGATAAGTTGCAGCCAAAGCCAATCACCAAGGCGTGGCTGATGCTCCGTGTGGTGATGTGGCACACGCTCGAATGCTCAATGCGGTTACGGTAGCCGATACGCATCACCGTGTTGCGGCCAAGCTGATAGTCGGCGTAGAGGTAGTTGGTGATGTCGAACCGTGTCCCCCACCAGGCGAAGTGGGCGAGGTTTTTTCGGTTGCCCACATATATTTCGTAATATGCCTCGTCGTATTCAGGCGAGAAAAAAGCGCCAATCACAGGGAGAGTCATTTCATAGGCAACCGCCAATTTCTTACGTTTCAGTGTGGTGTGGTAGCTGGCCATGGCGCCCGCTCCGGCAGCGAGGTGAATGCGAGCCGACACCACATTGTTACTGTTGTTGGGGTTGTAGAGGATGCCGCCCCGGAATTGCGCCATAGGACCTGCCATCACTGTGAGCTTCTGCCATGGATGCCATTGCAAATGGCGCATCCTTGCCCACTTGAAGTCGGCAAGGAGCGCATGCATGGTGTGGTTTCCGGCAGGGTTGTGGGTGAACTCGTAGTCAATGCCCGCTTCGAGCACTCTTGTCCACCGCGATTCGCTGCCACTGTGAATATTCTCGTATGCCACTCTCTGGTGGTAGCCGTCATAGGTGATGGGGGAGATGTAGGTGTCGCGCAGCGAGCCGAATCCGGCATCAAGGGTGAAGATGCTGGTAGTGGTTTTTGCAGAGTCGATGTGTGTCTGGGCTAAACTCTTGCCGTGGCACGCTATGAGCAATAGGACTGATATGAGTGTGGTCTTATTCATCTTTTTCATCGAAAAGCCGCGTTTGCCCGGTGAGCTGGTCGCGCACTTCCTGCTGATTGATGGCGTCGCTTGCAGTGGCATTGGTGTCGGCGTTATCCAATTCGGCAATGGTGCCGTTAGCTGGCTCGGTGTTTTCTTCTTCAGGAATTTCGCGTGGCTCTATTTTTGTGACGGATTCGATGGCAAAGTTGCTGATTCGCTTGCCTTTTGCCTTGAAGCTCTTCACGCCTATGTATTCATCAGCGTCAATCACGAGGTGGTCGCGGAAAGCGTCGCTCCCGCCGAATTTCACATCGAAGCGTGGATACTTCTCGTCGGTGAGCGAAAGCAGCTTGGAGTCGGGGTTGCCGCCAATCATGCTTTGCTTGCTGTTTTTGTCTTCAAGCGTGCATCGCTTGATGTAGAGGTAGCCTTGGTCGGCATCGTCCACAATGGCGGTCCACACTTTCCCTTCCTTGTATTTCTCTATGCGCAGAATGCCTTCCTCGTAGTGGTTGGAGGCGTCGCTTGTGGTGGTGTAGAAGTCGCCGTTCTTCATGATGACGAGAATGCGGTCGTCGCCACTGAATTTTCCGAGGGAGAAGCCGTGGTTTTCGTAGTTGAGGCGGAGCACATCGGGGTCGAACCACACTTCACGGTCGCCCAAAGTGGACACGCCATGCTCCTTCAGCGAGATGCGGTGCACCTCGTTCTTGGTCACGAGGTTGCCGCGGGTGAGCTTGCCCTTGATGGAGAGCTCGGCAAGGTCGATGTCGAACTGAAGCACTTTAAGGCGAGGCTTAGGCTTAAGCGTGATGCGAAGCACCTCTGCCTCGCCGTTGGGGTTGGCTGTGAACCACATCACCTTGCTGCCGGGCTTGCCCTGCGTGAGGTCGTATTCCCGGTCGCGTGTCACGCCCGTGACGGCAAAGCGCTTCATATACACAATGCCGCCACGCCCGTCCTGGTAGAGCACGTTGTAGATGGTGCGGGTGTCGTTACGCTTAAACACGTTGAGGTAGATGATATTCTTGCCCACATATATTTTTTCGCCCACTCTGATCACCTTGAATTTGCCGTCTTTGTAGAAGATGATAATGTCGTCAATGTCGGAGCAGTTGCACACAAACTCATCTTTCTTCAGCGAGGTGCCGATAAATCCGTCGGCGCGGTTGATGTATAGCTTTTCATTTGCCTCTGCCACTTTCGATGCCACAATGGTGTCGAAGTCGCGGATCACGGTGCGTCGTGGATACATGTGGCCGTATTTTTTCTTCAGTCCCTCATACCACTCAATGGTGTATTCCACCAGGTGTGAGAGCTTGTGGTCGATGTCGGCAATGCGGTCGTTGAGCGTGGCGATATAGTTGTTCGCCTTGTCGATGTTGAACTTCAGAATGCGCCCCATCTTTATTTCCAGCAGGCGCAGAATGTCGTCGCGCGTGATGGCGCGCACGAATTTCGCCTTGAAGGGGTCGAGGCGCTTGTCGATATGGCTTACAGCCGCATCGAGGTCTTTTGCCTGCTCGTAGGCACGGTCTTTATAGATGCGCTCTTCAATGAAGATTTTTTCAAGAGAGGCGTAAAGCAGCGACTCGAGCGCGTCGGCACGCTGGTATTCGAGCTCGGCTTTGAGAATGTCCTTTGTGCGGTTCACGCTGAAGCGTAGCAGCTCGCTCACGTTGAGGAACTGTGGCTTATCGTCCTTGATGACGCAGCAGCAGGGCGAAATGCTGGTTTCGCAGTCGCTGAACGCATAAAGCGCGTCGATGGCTTTGTCGCTTGAAGTGCCAGGCTGGAGCGTGACAATGATTTCTGCATTGGAAGCCGTGTTGTCCTCCACTTTCTTGATTTTGAATTTGCCTTTTTCAGCAGCCTTTAATATCGACTCGATGACCGTGACGGTGGTCTTGCCGTAAGGCACATCCTTAACGAGAAGCGTCTTGTTGTCGATTTTCTCGATTTTGGTGCGCACGCGCACATTGCCGCCTCGCTCGCCATCTTTGTAGTTGCTCACGTCAATGAAGCCCCCGGTGGGGAAGTCGGGGTAGAGGTGAAATTCCTCGCCTCTGAGGTAGCTTACTGCCGCGTCGATGATTTCATTGAAGTTGTGCGGAAGAATTT
>DLLC01000041.1:7432-7628 GCA_002476625.1 Porphyromonadaceae bacterium UBA7572
GAAGTTGTGCGGAAGAATTTTGCAGGATAGCCCCACTGCAATGCCCTCGGCACCTTGCGCCAACAGCAGCGGAAATTTTGCAGGCAGCGTGATGGGCTCCTGGTTGGTGCCGTCGTAGCTCCATGTCCAGTCGGTGACCTTGCTGTCGAACACCACTTCAAGTGCGAATTCCGACAGACGGGCCTCGATGTAACGG
>DLLC01000011.1 GCA_002476625.1 Porphyromonadaceae bacterium UBA7572
GCCAAGCCCGCTGGTACGCCCCACAGACAGGCCGCACCTCCACACTCGACCCCATGGCCGAGAAATACCCCCACCTCAGCCCCTACCTCTGGTGTGCCGCCAACCCCATCACCTACACCGACCCCACTGGGAAAGAAGTTGATGTTATTTGGCTTTTGCGTATAGACCAATCATGGAACACTAATTATTCGCAACAATTTATTTCGGAATTGAATACAATCACTGGATTAAACTTATATATTGACAAAGAAGGGTATTTAAAGTATAATATAAAAGAAACTGGTGAAGTAGAAGTTAAAACGACTAATGGTAGAGAGCAAGGAAGTCAAACAGCAAGAAATCACTTGAAAAATCTAATTGACAATAAAGAAACTGTAACAGTCGAAGGGGGGAAAGAGTCAAGCACAGATATGAATATTGTTGCTTTGAATTTACAACAAATAACTTCTTTTATAAATGGTTCAAACAACGTTAGTAATCTTACTTTGGGATTAGGTATGGTGTTTCTACATGAATCATTCCATACAGAAGTTGGAGGTGGGTTACATGATGATGTAGTACCATTCTTTACAGGTAGCGTTGTAGATAAAATGAATACAATAAGGGAGGAAATGAATGAAACTGGTTATGATTTCGGTAAAAGGATGAGTTATCCTTCTATTTTGCTTCCAAATGGTCAAAACATAATACCTTTTGATAACAAATCTTTTGAACTTTTGCGACAGGGTTTTCCGCTAACACCCTCAAGTAAGTTCATATCTTTCTAAATTCATAAAACTTCAAATATGAATAAAAATATTTTTTTATTGCTGATGGTGTTGGCTATTTCTGTATTTCGAGCAAATTGTCAAACAATTCTTCATGCAAAAATGTATGAAGCTGCATTGAAATGCATTACGGATAGCACACACCTCTCTAAAGGAGACTACTATATTTCGGACTCTATATATGACATAAGCGATTTGAATTCTTTTACTCCCAAGAATATCAAGAATATAGAGAATTATCCAAAAGAGAAAGAAATGTTAGATAGTTTGCTGGATTTCGACAGGTTGTATGTGAAGTGTGACACTCGCAAGCCCCATTGTTTGCCGTTCTTGAAAACCTTAAATAAAGGGATTGATTCTACCAAGACTCAATTTGCAATTTATTTTTCATATATAGAAGGCCCTATACTGTATGCACAAGTCCTTAAAATTCATAGAGAAAGGGCATTACCCCTTTCCAAATACAATATCAATGACTTTTATATGGTATGCCGCTTTAATGAAAGTAAATTTTTTTGTTTCTTTTTTAATGAGGATTGCAGCATCAAGCACATTTATACATCTAAGATTATCTTTGATTGACCTAAATATGACTAAATAACTATAGTGGGAGGAGGAACTCGGTGAAAAGGGATTTTGAGGAGTGTGCTTTTTTCCGTATTTTTGTGATGTAGATACAGAAAAAGTGGATACAAGCATAAAAACGTCATTAGCATGAATGAACCCCTTTTAAGTCAGCTGTTTCTCAAAGACACGGCATTTCACGACCTCATGCGGCAGCGCATCACCAATGTGCTGCTTATCGCCTCCACCTACGATGCGTTTATGATGGAGGAGGACGGCAGAGTGGAGGAGCAGATTTTTTTTGAGTATATGTCGCTCAATCTGTCGTCGCCGCCGCGCGTGACCCGTGTGCCTAATTACGATGAGGCGCTTGCCGCTATTAAGGAGAAAGAATTCGACCTAATCATCGCTATGCCGGGTGTGGACGTGAGCGAAACGTTTGTGCGGGCTAAAGATTTCAAGGCTATGCGCCCGCACGTGCCGTTTGTGGTGCTTACGCCATTTTCACGGGAAGTGTCGCGCCGGTTGCAGAACGAGGACTTCTCGGCTGTGGACTACGTGTTCAGCTGGCTGGGGAATGTGGATTTGCTGGTGGCTATCATCAAGCTGATTGAGGACAAGATGAATGCCGAGAACGACATTTCGCATGTGGGCATTCAGATGATACTGCTGGTGGAGGACTCTGTGCGGTTCTACTCTTCAATTCTCCCCACGCTCTACAACTTCATTCTCCGCCAGTCGCAGCAGTTCTCCACTGAGGCGCTCAATGCCCATGAGACTATGATGCGTATGCGCGGACGCCCTAAGGTGATGCTTGCCCGCAACTATGACGAGGCGGTGGCGCTCTACGATAAATACCGCGACCATATTCTGGGCGTGATCAGTGATGTGTCGTTTGTGCGGGGCGACGCCAAGGACAAGCAGGCGGGACTGAAGCTGGCGCATTATCTGCGCTCCCAGGACGCCAACTTGCCTATCATCATCGAGTCGAGCGATGCGGAGAACGCTGCCCACATGGCTGAGTTTGGCGGCACATTCCTCGACAAGAACAGCAAGAAGCTGCCAGTGGATTTGGGTAATGCGGTGATGAAGAATTTCGGCTTTGGCGACTTTGTGATCGTCAACCCCGACACTGGCAAGGAGATTATGCGTATCCACAACCTGAAGGAACTTCAAGACAATATTTTCAAAATTCCGGCTGAGTCGCTGCTCTACCATGCCCAGCGCGACCACATTTCTCGGTGGCTATACTCGCGCGCGCTGTTCCCCATTGCCCAGGTGGTGAAGATGCACCATTTCCGCGACATCTCCGAGGCTCCGGCTGTGCGCCAGCTTTTCTTCGACCTGATTGTGAAGTACCGAAAGATGAAGAATAGGGGCGTGGTGGCTGAGTTCCACAAGGATCGCTTCGACCGTTACAGCAATTTCGCGCGCATCGGCAAGGGGTCGCTTGGCGGCAAGGGGCGTGGCTTGGCGTTTATCGACGCGATGATAAAGAACAACCCCGTGTGCGATAATTTTGAGGGTGCGGTGATTCGCATTCCTCACACGGTGGTGCTGTGCACCGATGTGTTTGATGAGTTTATGGAAATCAACGGGCTGTATCCGCTGGCGCTGTCGAATATGTCCGATGCCGAGATTCTGAAGGCGTTTGTCGATGCGAAGTTGCCTGAATCGGTGCAGAGCGACTTGTATTCGCTCTACGATGTGCTCGACGGTCCTTTGGCTGTGCGCAGTTCCAGCTTGCTTGAAGATAGTCATTATCAGCCTTTTGCGGGGGTTTACTCCACTTATATGGTGCCTCATTTTCCCGATCGCGAACTCTCAATCCGCCTCCTTTCCGATGCGGTGAAAGGCGTGTATGCATCGGTGTTTTTTGCCGACAGTAAGGCGTATATGGTGGCCACGAGCAATGTGATTGACCAGGAGAAGATGGCGGTTATCATTCAGGAGGCGGTGGGGCAGCAGCATGGCGATCATTTCTACCCGTCGCTGTCGGGCGTGGGCCGCTCGCTCAATTATTATCCTGTGGGCGATGAGCTGCCTGCCGACGGCATAGCCGAGGTGGCTGTGGGGCTGGGAAAATACATTGTGGACGGCGGTATGGCGCTGCGCTTCTCGCCGCGTCATCCTAAGCACGTGCTCCAGACTTCTACACTCGACCTTGCCCTGCGCGACACTCAGCGCTTTTTCTACGGCCTCGCCACCACGGTGCCTGAGCAGGAGTTTTCGATTGATGAAGGTTTCGATATTGCCCGTCTGCAGGTTGACGTTGCCGGGAAAAACGGCTATTTGAAGTATCTGGTATCCACCTACGACTATCAGAATGAGCGCATAGTCGATTCCGATGAGGGCGCTGGGCGCAAGGTGGTCACCTTTGCCAATGTGCTTCAGCACGAGGTGTTTCCCCTGGCGCATGCGCTCGACTTTATGCTCACAACCGGGCAGAGCGAGATGGGGCGGCCTGTGGAAATTGAGTTTGCCGGTGTGCTTGGTTCACCGAAAGAGATGGGCGAGGGCAATAAGGGCACGCTCTACTGGCTTCAGATCAGGCCGATGGTTGACCGCAGGGAAATGCTCGACGAGGAGGTGCTGGAGGCCGCCCCGGAGCAGTTGCTCATCAGCTGCAACAATGCGCTTGGACATGGCATGATGGATGGCGTTCGGCATGTGGTGATGGTGAAGCCCGAAAAGTTCTCTATGGCAAATAATGTGCTTATTGCCGAAGAAATTGCAAAAATTAATAGTAACTTTACAGAATCGGGCGAAGGCTACATTCTGGTGGGAATGGGACGCTGGGGCTCCTCCGACGCTGCTCTTGGCGTGCCGGTGAAGTGGCCTCACATATCTTCAGCCCGTCTGATAGTGGAAGTGGCGGCTCCTGGAGGCACGATTGAGCCAAGCCAGGGCACGCATTTCTTCCAGAATCTCACGTCGTTTGGCGTGGGCTATTTCACGGTGGGAATGAAGAACGATGAGGGTATGGTTGATTTCGGCTATCTTGACGCGATGCCTGCTGTGTATGAGACCGACTTTGTGCGGATTGTGCGTTTCGACTCCCCATTGCCTGTGGCTATTAATGGCATCAAAGGCAGGGGCGTGGTGCTGAAGCCGCAAGAATAAGGAATGTCTGTTGCTTTACAAGGGCAGCGCATAATAAAATATGTGATTTACTAATGATTAACGAGATAATGTATGGGATTTTTTAGTGGATTAAAGCGCGCGTTTGGCTTCTCCGACAATGGAGAAGAGCATGACGATGAGCTGGATGGGGTGGATGGCGCCGCCGCCCGCTCTCCTTTTGTCAATCCGTTTAAGACCGATGCTGATGATGGCAAGCCTGATGAAGGCACTTTTGCCAAGGCGGAGGCGAAAGCAGAACCTTTATCGCGCCAGTCGGCAGAGGTGGATGAGGGTATTGTGCCTATGAGCCAGCATAAGGCTATGAAAAGTGAAGTCCAAGCAGGCTCTCCAGCCAAATTGCCACACGCCGACACTAAAGTCCCGGAGGCACTCATCCACGACATTGCCACAGTGCTGTCGGCTCACATGGGGTCGCTTTCGGCAGAATCCTCCGCAGATGCGCCGGTGCGCGATAGGCTGAAGCAGAGCGAAAACGAGCGTCGCGCGCTCCAGGCTCGCTATCACACGCTTTCTGAGCGTGTTTCGGCTTTGGAAGGCGATATTGAGCATCTTGAAGTGGAGAAAAAAGCCCTGCAGAACAAACTTAAAGTGGCTCAGGTGCAGCACGGCACAAACGCTGACGAGGACGTCCAGGCTCAGGTTGAGAGTATTGCAAAGGAATACAAGGAAAAAATGGAACTGACAAACGCTTTGCTCAACGACATTCGCTCGGAAGCCGCCCGAAAGGCGCAGGAGGTCGACGATTTGAAAGAGAAGCTGAAGGAGGCGCAGAACGCCGCCTCTGGGGACAACTCCTGTGCCGTGGCAGAACTGACCGATAAGTTGGCGCAGCTGGAGGCACAGCTGGCTGAGCAAGAAAGCCTGCAGGCCAAAGATGCCAAGGCGCATGCCGACGCACTGGCAGAGAAAACAGCAGAAATAGATGCCCTTAACGAGAAAATGACGGCTAAGGAGCAGGATATGATGGACGAAATGGAAGGTATGCTTAAAGAGGTGGAGGACTTTAAGCAGAAGAAGACGAACGAGCTGGCGGCGTTGAAGCGCAGTTTGGACGAAGCCAACCATGTGGCTGATGAGGCTAAGGAAAAATTGCTGACGGCGCAGAATGAAAAGACTAAATTAGGCAAGCAGGTAGCGGATTTGAACCGCCGCATAGCCGACACTGCCGAGCGCCACAATCAGCGTGATGTGAACGTTGCCAACCAAATCGACCAGTTGAAGTCGCGACTTAAGCAGGCGGAGAAATTGATAGAGGAGCGTGTTGATGCCCTCGACAAGGCATCCGACACCATTGCTGCCCTTGAAAAGGAGCGCGATGCGCAGGCTGCTGAAAATAAAACCCTTCACGAGGAGTATTCCCTTTTGAGGAAAGAGTTTGATGGCGCCAAGCTCGTGCACGAGCAAGTGCGTGAGGAAAATGAGGATGATAAGAGACAGTTGCGCCAACAGACTCGGCAGTTGGAGGATTTAGGTAGGTCGGTTGAGGCTAAAGAAGCTGAAATCGCACGTCTTCACCAAATGCTGGAAAACGCTGAATTGTCAAATGAGGATGCTGAAAATGAGTTGAAAAGCCGATATGAAGGGCAGATAACAGCCCTTAAGGATAAGGTGGCTGAACTGAAGATAGAGAATGCGGATTTGCGTCAGGCCAATGGCGTGCTTGAGCAGACCGTTGATTCCCTGTCTGTGCATCAGTCTTCGTCAGCCGTTGAGCCGTCGCTGCACACAGTTGATGTTTCTGTTGATGCCTTTGATGCGGAGCCAGCAAATGTCGAGCAGCCGACAGAAGAGAAAAAAGGCATCGGCGAGGACAATGCCAGTGCTCGGCAATCCATGGAGGATGCAAATCTTCAGCACGAAGCGTTGGCTTTTGAGCCAGCCGCGGAATATGACGATGCGGAAGGCGCTCCCGAGGATAAGGACGTAGAAAACGAAATTGAGGACGATAGGGAGAAAAATTCCGGCCCAGAAATCGACGATCTTCTCGACGATATTGATTGGCTGGTGCCATCGCCTCCTTCAAAAAAGGTGATTCGTGAACCCGAACCAGAGCCTGAGCCCGAACGAAAAATACCCGATAGCAGGCAAATGTCGCTTTTCTGATACCGCTTTTCTTGCGTCGCTTTTCATAAAATAGCAGATTCTTATATCGGATTTAGTGAAAAAACGCCAACGACGCGAAAAAAGTTGTTTAGATAGATGTTTCGTTAATTTTTCCCCGCTTTATATTATATAATGTGCAGGCTGCTGTAGCGGCCTGCATGTTGCATTTTCAGGGGCGTTGCCAATGGCAAAAAAAGCGCCTTACGCAACCCGCTCGCTGTGAGCGCGGTGCGCATCGGTCATGAAAAAAGTGTAAAAATTTCTT
>DLLC01000016.1 GCA_002476625.1 Porphyromonadaceae bacterium UBA7572
CACTTGCTGTTGGACTCTACAGCTTTCCTCGCGCACACTCCACCGCTCTGAAAAAACTGGATTATTTTTTGCTTTTTTCGAGACTAATTTATAATTTCGCACCCGATTTGAAAATGTAACCGACGACGAAGAAAAACACGTGTTGGAAACCATTTTTCACGCTTCCGCTCGCGTTTGATTTTCGGCCGCCTTTAGCTACTAATAATTAAGGGAAAAAACTCCTATTTTAGACAAAGAGAGATTCTTAACTACTATTTCTTTGAAAGCATTTAATGACCAAAATGTTATGACTTACTTTAATTCTTTGAGAAAGACAATGCGAGGTGGCATCGCGCCACTTCTGGCACTGGCGCTTACGCTCCTATGCAGCATCGGGGTGAATGCGCAAAAGCGTGCTGCAACCGACGCCACCGTCAACGCCCAGCTCACAGCGTGGAAGGCCAACAGCGGCCAGCAGGAAGTGGGCTATATGGGACTCGGCAACGAGAACGAAGTGCTGGCCATGGCGTGTGTGAGCTACGCCGGCGGTGAAACGCCGGTGGTCACCTACCGCCTGTTCGGGGCCACACAGTATTTGCGCGCCGTGGGGCTCTACGCCCGCCCACGCGACACCGACAAGGACTACACGCCAAAACCAACAAATTTGCCAACTTACGAAAACACATTTGCGCACATATTCGACTACCGAAACCCTGAGAAAAACTACGGAGCGAAGTTCCTCGGCTACTCCACCGAAGTGCCCGCAAAAGGGGAAACTGCCACTTTCAAGAGCCAAGTGAAGCTCGATGCAGGCGACTATGTGCTCTATCTGGTGGCGATTGTCAAGACGGAAGAGGAAATAGGTGGCATCGACAACCTGCCCTTGATAGGCGGGAAGCGCTACAACTTCACCCGCGTGGGCGGCACCATCAGCTCGGTGGCTTGCGGCGGCACTTTCTACGCCATCACTTCGGTGAACAACTATTCCGCCGATGGCGGCGGGCGCGTGATTGTGCCAAAGTTCCAGATGCTCTACGCACCACGATACAAGAAATTTGCCACTTCAGAAGAATACTCCAACTTCTACCGCCTGCCCACCATCACCAAGACTGCCGACGGCACACTTGTCGCCATCAGCGACGCACGCAAGGGCCATATCCATGATTTGCCTAACGCTATGGACATTGTGTCGCGCCGCTCCACCGACAACGGCCGCACCTGGGGCGACTATCTCGTGATATTCCAAGGCGCACAAGACGGCACCGACTGCAACAAATGGGTCGGTTATGGCGATGCCGCAGCCGCCTCTTTCCCTAACGGCACAGTGATTGCCACCGCCATTCATGGTTTCACCGTGTCCGATCGTGCAAACGCATCCGACCCAGCGTCGTACATGGTATGGAAAGTGAGCCGCGACAATGGCAAGACATGGAGCTCGGAATACACCATGGATCAGAACTTGTATGGCGGCTTCCGTGGCTATATTGCGCCGGGCGACATTTGCGTGGCGCACTCGGGGCACCTCAAGGGCAAGGCTTTGGCTGCCCTTAGCACCACCAAAGCGCCAAACAAGGGCTCAACCTCAACGACCTCCACTTACCACATTTATTTAATGGTTTACGATCCCGACGCCAACGCATGGACAAGGATTACTGTGGACGGAAAGGACTTTTTGGAAAAAGGCACAGAATTAGGTGAAGCACAATTCACTCAAGTGGCCGACAACGACTATATTCTTTCAGTGCGTAGCTCAAACGCAAAGGATAACTACCGCATATTCTACCGAATTACACTCACATCAGCCACCACCGCCACAAGCCAACTAATCAGCGACAGCGGTATGCCACTGGTTTGCACTACGAATGGCGGCTTCACCTCATACTCCGCAAAAGACGGCTCCGCCTACCTCCTTCACACCATGCCCAAGGATATGGTGTACAGCAGCAATAACTGTCGCTCAAGCCTTTCGCTGTACTACACAGCATCTTCCACCACTGGCAACCTGACCTGGACGCGTAGCCTCGACCTGTTCGATCCGTTCGACAGTTCCGACAACAGCGCAGCCAAAACAGGAATTGGAGCCATCGACGAGACCGCACAATACAGCTCACTAGCCAAGCAGGACGACAACACTGTGGGCGTGGTTATGGAGGCTTATCCTCTGGCAGTACGCAATTATGACAACGTGAGCAGCAATAATAAAGGACACTGGGCCGACTGGGTAATGGGTGAATACTACATCAACCTGCGTATTGGCGACATTATCCCCGATGTGGAGGCCCCGGAAAAGGCGACTATCGACGCACCGATAATTACGCCTAAGGCCGGCACCTACAACTCCACCGACGCCGACGACCGCCCCGCCATCACCATCTCGCACCAGAACTACGAGAAATACCCCAACCTCTACAACACCACCGACAAGCTGGTGAACACCTACTACGAGCTGCAATTCTACAATGCCGACGGCGAGGTGATAGCATCCGCTCCAGTGAGCATGTTCACCGGAGCGTCGAAAACTATGGCGTGGGCCGATGTGTGGCCCACACTGGTGAAGGTAGGCACCGAGAGCGAGCACTACACCACCGACCCCACGCTGAACGTGAAGAGCTACACGCTGCGCGTGAACGCCTACTGCGTGGCTGCCGACAACGAGGAAGTGGTGTCGGGCAAAACAGCCCAAAGCTATACCTTCGACAGCCCCGTCAGAAAGATTCTGCTGAAGGGTGTGCCCACCAGTGGCGCAGGCAACATCATGCTCGCCACCCAGGGTGTGAGTGTGGGCGCCGACGAGTGGCTCACCGTGGGCGCAGGGAAAAAAGTAGTGATCAACGCGCCCGCCAAATACCCCTACACCTTCGACGGCTTCTACTACGCCTACTCCACCTCCGGCCAGAGCAACGTGCTTCTGAGCGCAAAGCTGGACTACGACAAGGTGTCGGGCATGGAGCACCAGATCAACTTCCCTGCCCCCACTGAAGAGACCCTGCCCGACAACTATAACAACGACGGCGAGAGCGGACTTGTGATATATGCCGTCTATACTGTGGAGGCCGGATTCTCTACACGAGTGAACACCCAGTACAACAACGGCCGCACCACCACCGGTGAATACGTGAGCCAGTTCTCCTACTGGAGCCCCACCACCGACACCGAGGATGTGGAGCGCATAGCCGGCGCCAAGGGCGGCGACCAGTTCGGCAGCGACTTCACGCTCGCCACCGCCACTGAGCAGTTCAACAAATTCAACGGCGGCAACGGCCGCGCCAGCGACGGAGGCCTCACCTATCCACAGAAGCTCAACTATGGCCTCGACGCCTATGTGACAGTGGTGCCCGACGCCAACACCGCCGCCAACCTCAACGCCGTGGTGCGCGTGAAGAAAGACGGCTCCTACCTGCCGAAATACTATGTGCTCAACAGCTTCAACTATCCGCTCGCAGGCGACATACTCCTTCCACAAAACGGATGCGCCGGCATTCTGCACCTCTACGACTTCAGCGAGGGCGCACTGGTGCCACAAGCCGTGGGCATGAAGAGCTACAAAGTGGGATCGGGCAGCGAGCCTGCCGAAGCCCGACGCCGCGCCACCGTCAAGGGCGGCGACGGAAAGGCATGGTATGAGACGGAGGCCGACATCACCTTCGACGGCATCTGCGCCACCGGCGAGGACTTCACCGGTGAAGTGGACGTGGAGATTTACCTGCTCGACAACAGCCTCACATCGGTCACCGACCTCGACAGAGGCGATGAGAACTTCATCACCAAAGTGGTGCACACCATTGTTATGGACCCGGAAATCGCCACCGGCGTGACCGATACCGAGGCGCAAAAGACCGTGGCAAGCGTAGTTTACTACAACTTGCTCGGTGCGCCATCGCCACGCCCCTATGATGGAGCAAACGTGGTGGTGACCACCTACACCGACGGCACAAAGAAAGCAATCAAAATGATAAAATAGCGCAAAAGTAAGATATAGCATTTTGTTAATTGTTTTATGATGCCGGATTGAGGCTCAGTGATGAGCGCACGCTCCGGCGAAAAGATTAAAATGTTTTCCTGTGTGGGCTTGGGTTGCGAAACCCGGGTCCACATTTTTTATGTAGGCCTTTTGCGAGAAATTGTGGCCAATTTTTAAGGGAAAATTTTTCTCTACACACATTTTGGCGTAACTTTGTGGATTAATGCCCGCGCCTTGTGGGCAAAGGCGCAAAGTCTGCCATTTTCGCACATTGGCACACTTTTTGCTCCGTAAAGAAATTCTAAACGCAATATTATAATAAATGACTGAAAACAAGGAATTAATACAAGCCATTATTGAGGGCGCGCAAGAAAAGAAGGCGCACCAGATTGTGCACGTGGACATGAGCGAGATAGAGGAAGCCTCAGCCACCGACTTCGTGATATGCTCAGGCGGCAGCACCATGCAAGTGGACGCCGTGGCCGACAGCATCCGTGAATACGTGGAGGAGAAGCTCGGCATCCGCCCCTTTAACTACGACGGCTACCGGAACTCACAGTGGATTGTAATAGACTACGGGAGTGTGTTTGTCCACATTTTCCTTCCTGAATATCGCGAGCGCTACCGCCTGGAAGAACTTTGGGCCGATGCCGACGTGACCGAAATCGAGGACATTTACTAACCACACACTTACAGCCCCTACTCTATTTTTTTAGAATTTAAGCAAATGAAATTTTTTGGCAATAATAACACATCGGGTGGTGGATTTAAATTCAACATCTATTGGCTTTACGCACTCATTTTTTTAGTGCTGATAGGCATTTACTACACTGGCGAGGGCTCAGCAAGAAAAGACGTGGCATGGACCGACTTCGAGGGCTGGGTGCAGAAGAAGGCGGTGAGCCGCATTGTGGTGCACGCCAACCAGGGCGAGGCCGAGGCGGAAATCACCGACGCCTACGCCAAGCAGGTGATGGGCAGCAACTATCAGCCCACACCAGGCGCAAAGGCGGTGATCAGCACCACCATTCCGAGCGCCGACAAATTTGACGACCGCGTGGACCAGTGGCGCAAGCAAGGCGTGTTCAACGGTAAAGTGGAATACGACCGCCACAGCACATTCTCAAACATATTCTGGTCGTTCGGGCCACTCATACTGCTGGTGGTGTTCTGGATGTTTATGATGCGCCGAATGGGCACCGGCGGTGGAGGCGGAGGCATCTTCAGCGTGGGCAAGTCGCGCGCCAAGCTCCACAACAAAGACAAGGATAAAGACGTCACGTTTGCCGATGTGGCTGGCATGGAGCGCGAAAAGAAGGAAGTGAGCGAAGTGGTAGAGTTTCTCAAAAACCCCACGCGCTACACCGCCCTTGGTGGCACCATACCGAAAGGCGTGCTGCTGGTAGGCCCTCCGGGCACCGGCAAGACGCTGCTTGCCAAAGCAGTGGCCGGCGAGGCAAATGTGCCGTTCTTCTCGATGTCGGGCAGCGACTTCGTGGAAATGTTTGTGGGCGTGGGCGCCTCACGCGTGCGCGACCTCTTCCAGCAAGCCAAGGAAAAAGCCCCGTGCATCATCTTCATTGACGAAATCGACGCCATAGGCCGCGCACGCAGCACCAAGGACGAGTTCTCGCGCAACGACGAGCGCGAAAACACGCTCAACCAGCTGCTCACCGAAATGGACGGCTTTGGCAACAATAGCGGCATCATCGTGCTGGCCGCCACCAACCGCGCCGACGTGCTCGACAAGGCGCTGCTGCGCGCTGGCCGCTTCGACCGGCAGATATATATGGGCAACCCTTCGCTCTCCGACCGCGTGGGCATATTCAAAGTGCACCTGAAGAAGGTGAAATGCGACGGAAGCGTGGACTTGGACAAGCTGGCGAGAATGACGGCAGGACTTTCGGGCGCCGACATAGCCAACATCTGCAACGAGGCGTCGCTCTTAGCGGCTCGCCAAGGGAAAAAGGCGGTGCAGCAACCCGACTTCGTGGCAGCCATCGACCGTGTGACCCGTCAGCTCGACAAGCCCACACGCATGACCGACACGGTGACCTTCGACGACATTGCCGGCATGAAGCGACCCAAGCGCGAAGTGCGTGAGATCATCAACTTTCTTCACAACCCTGAGCAGTTTACCCGTCTGGGCGGTGTGATCCCGCGCGGTGTGCTGTTGGTGGGTCCTCCGGGATCGGGCAAGACGATGCTCGCAAAGGCGGTGGCTGGCGAGGCCAATGTGCCATTCTTCTCCACCAGCGCCGCAGAATTTCAGGGCGAATTTATGGGGTCGGGCGTGAGCCGTGTGCGTGAGCTGTTCCGCAATGCCAAGGAGAAAGCCCCGTGCATCATCTTCATTGACGAAATCGACGCCATAGGCAGCCGCTCCAACCGCAATGGCGAGCGCGAAATCACCCTCAACCAGCTCTTGGCAGAGATGGACGGCTACGGCACCAACAATGGCGTGATAGTGATGGGCGCCACCAACCGCGTGGAACTTATCGACAGCGCCCTACTCCGCCCCGGCCGTTTCGACCGCCAGATATATGTGGGCTTCCCCGAGAAAGACGACCGCATTGAGCTGTTCAACCTCTATCTTCACCGCATATCTGCCGACACCGAGCATATCGACGTGGAGGAGCTGGCCCGACGTTCGTCAGGCTTCAGCGCGGCGGAGATTGCCAATGTGTGTAACGATGCGGCTCTACAAGCCGCCTCACAATACAGCGACCTGGTGACACAGGAGCACCTGTTAGGCTCCATAGAGAAGGTGCGCAAAGGGCTTGACTTTGAGACCAAACTCGCCAACAACGTCACTTTCGACGATGTGGCGGGCGTGAAGAAGTCGAAAGGGAAGATGCTGGAGATAGTGGACTTTTTGAAGCGTCCCGACTATTACACACGCTTAGGCGCAAAGATTCCGCGCGGTGTGCTGCTGTCGGGCCCTACCGGCACAGGCAAGACGCTGCTTGCCAAAGCGGTGGCCAATGGCGCTGATGTGCCATTCGTGTCGGTCACCGGCCCCGATTTGGCCAATCCATACTCCGACCCCATAGCCAGGCTGCACGCCATCTTCAAGGAGGCGCGCGAAAAGTCGCCCTGCGTGGTGTTTATCGACGAGATTGAGGCCATAGGCGCCAAGCGCAGCGAGGTGATGGCCGACCAGAGCCGCACCCCCGCACTGTCGCAGCTGCTCGTGGAAATGGACGGCATGGGTAACAACAGCGGCGTGATTGTGCTGGCTGCCTGCAACAACCAGGACGCCCTCGACAAGTCGCTGCTGCGTCCGGGCCGCCTCGACCGCCATATCTATGTGGCGCAGCCAAATGCCGAAGAACGGGAGGAAATTTTCCGCCTCTACCTGAAGGACGTGAAGGTGGCCGATGATGTGGACGTGGCTGACTTGGCCAAAATAACCTCCGGATTCAGCGGCGCCGACATAGCCAAAGTGTGCAACGACGCAGCACTCAACGCCACCACTAAAGATGCCGAGGCTGTGGAGCGCCAGTATTTCGTGGACGCTATCGAGGGCATCCGCAAAGGACTGGAAGACAAGCAGAGCGAAGTGGGCTCCATCAAATTCTCCGATGTGGCAGGTATGGAAGAAGCCAAGCAGGAAGTGACTGAGATTGTGGACTTCCTGAAAAATCCCGAAAAATACAGCCGACTGGGCGGCAGGGTGCCAAAGGGCGCCTTGCTGGTAGGTCCTCCGGGCACGGGCAAGACGATGCTCGCAAGAGCGGTGGCTGGCGAGGCCAATGTGCCGTTCTTCTCTCGCTCGGGCTCCCAGTTTGTGGAGAAGTTTGTGGGCGTGGGCGCATCGCGTGTGCGCGAGCTTTTTGCCGAAGCTAAGGAGAAAGCGCCCTGCGTGGTGTTTATCGACGAAATCGACGCCGTGGGCACTAAGCGCAGCAATGAAGGCTTCAACAGCGAGCACGACCAGACACTCAACCAGCTGCTCACCGAGATGGACGGCATCGACGGCGCAAGCGGTGTAATCGTGCTGGCTGCCACCAACCGTGAGGACATTCTGGACGATGCCCTGCTCCGCCCCGGGCGTTTCGACCGCAAGGTGCACGTCACTTTGCCTGCGCTCACCGACCGTGAGGCCATATTCAAGGTGCACTTGAAAAAAGTGAAGGTGGACTCGTCGGTCGATGTGAGTCTACTTGCGCGCCAGACCACCGGCATGAGCGGCGCTGAGATTGCCAATGTGTGCAACGAGGCGGCTATCATGGCGGCACGTGAGAATCGCGATGCCGTTACGATGGCCGACTTCAACGAGGCTATCGACAAGGTGACGATGGGCTTAGAAAACAAGTCGATGCTGATGACACGGCAAGATGTGTACGACACTGCCGTACACGAGGCCGGGCACACCACCACCATCTGGCTGCTGGAGCACGCCACACCGCTTGTGAAAATCTCCATCGTGCCACGTGGGCAGGCTTTAGGCGTGAACATGACACTGCCAGAGGAAAGAGTGGGCTACACCAAACAGGATTTTCTGGACCAGATATGCACCTTTATGGGTGGACGTGCAGCTGAGGAGCTGTTCTTAGGCACTATCGGCACAGGTGCGCTCAACGATATGCAGCAAGCCACACGCATTGCGCGGAATATGGTGATGTATTACGGCATGAGCGAAAAGATGCCTAACATATCCTATTACGACCCTAAGGGACAGCTCGGCCAGCGCCCGTACAGCGATGAGCGCGCTCGCCTCATCGACGAGGAGACTTCCCGCATCGTGAACGAGCAGTACGCCCGCGCCAAAGAGCTGATTTCGACCCACGCCGCAGAGCACCACAAGGTGGTGGATGCGCTCATGGAGAAAGAGGTGATCTACGCTAAGGATGTGGAGGCCATATTCGGCAAGCGCCCGTGGAAAAGCCGCACCGAGCAGCTTCAGGAGGTGGCTCAAGAGCGCAAGCGAAAAGCCGATGCCGCAAAGGCCGCTAAAGAGCATGCCTCGGAAAGCGCCGACGCCAACATCGCCGGCACTAACACCACGGCGGCTCAGCAGCCCTCCACAGAACAGTCCTAAAAAAGAGCCTGAATAATTCTGCACACAAACCACTTTACTAAAAATAAAATGCAGCCCAGAGGTGGAATAAACACTTCTGGGCTGCGCTATTTCTTCAGGTGATGCTATTCTTCAGTGAGGTGGTCGTAGGTCTGGTAAAGAAAATCGTTGTAGGGGAAACGCTGCATGTGCACCTGCTTAGCCTTCTCGTAGAGCATACGCTTCAGCTCGTCGATGTTCTCCCCCGTCTTTGCCGAAATGAACACGCAGTTATTGTTCATGCGCGCCATCCAAGTCTCTTTGAGCTCCTCGAGGGGGATATTTTCGCGCAGGCGCGGCGTGAGGTCGTCGGCGTCTTTCTGCACATAGGAGAACTGGTCGATTTTGTTAAACACCATGATCATCTCCTTGTCGCCCGCTCCACACACTTCCTGGAGGGTCTTGTTCACCACCTCCACCTGTTCCTCAAACTGAGGGTGTGAAATATCCACCACATGCACCATAATGTCGCTGTCGCGCACCTCATCGAGCGTGGTCTTAAACGAGTCCACAAGGTGGTGCGGGAGCTTGCGAATAAAGCCCACCGTGTCGGTAAGGAGGAATGGAAGATTCTCTATCACTACTTTACGCACCGTGGTGTCGAGCGTGGCAAACAGCTTGTTTTCGGCAAACACATCGCTCTTGCTCAGCACATTCATCAGTGTGGACTTGCCCACATTCGTGTATCCCACAAGGGCAATGCGAGTGAGCTTGCCACGATTTTTGCGCTGAATCACCTTCTGCTTGTCCCAGTCGGCGAGCTTCTGCTTCAGCAGTGAAATTTTAGTCTTCACAATGCGGCGGTCGGTCTCAATCTGCGTTTCACCCGGTCCACGCATACCGATACCGCCACGCTGGCGCTCCAAGTGCGTCCACATACCGGTAAGGCGCGGGAGCAGATATTGATACTGCGCAAGCTCCACCTGCATTTTAGCATTGGCGGTCTGGGCGCGGCGTGCGAAAATATCAAGGATAAGGCTGGTGCGGTCGAGCACCTTCACCTTAGTCTCTTTCTGAATGTGCGCTATCTGCTTGGGCGAGAGGTCGTCGTCGAAAATCAGAATGTTCACCTCATGCTCATCAATGTAGTTCTTGATTTCGGCCAGCTTTCCCTTTCCCACATACGATGTGCTGTTTGGCGCCTCGCACCGCTGAAGAAACTTCTTCACCGTGCGCGCCCCGGCAGTGTCGGCAAGAAACTCCAGCTCGTCGAGATATTCGTTAGTCTTCATCTCGTTTTGCTGAGGAGTAATCAGTCCTACAAGCACAGCAGTCTCATCGTCGAGCGCATTGATGATATTTTTATCGTCGATTAATCCCATAAATTATTGCGTAGTGTTTGTTGTCGTGCAAAATTAGCAATTATTTCGGTGATACACAAAAAAAGCTCCCTGCGCATATCTTGGTGCACAGGGAGCATGTTACTTAGCGAATTTCATTCAGTCGATGGCTGTCGGAAATCTAAAGCCGCGATTCGTTTTACTTTTCGTTGGTGTTGATGTAGCAAACCGACACACGGTTCCAGTCTGGCTCGGAGAACATGTCGCCCACGCCCTGGCCCTCAGCCTGAATGCGGTTAGCTTTCACCTTGTATGTCTTCACAAGCATATCCTTCACAGCGTTGGCACGAGCCTCAGCGAGCTTCTTGTTGATTTCGGCAGAGCCTTCTGGAGAAGCGTAGCCCTTGATAGTTACTGTAGCGTCTTTGTGGTTCTTCAAGAATGTAGCCACACGCTCCACGTTAGGCTGCTGTGCGCGCTCAATCACGCTCTTGCCTTGCTTGAAGAATACGTTGGTCTCGAGTGATGCACTCTTCACCTGGGTTTCCTTCACCTTCACCACTTCAGTCACTTTGCTCTTTTGAGCCTTGCAAGCCTCAAGGTCGCGGGCGAGTTGAGCGGCGCGAGCGTTGCAAGCGTCGAGGTCAGACTGTGCGTTGTTGAGGTTGTTGCGCAAAGAGTTGATTTGGCTGTTGAGTGCGTCGATATCGGCTTGGGTGTACTGCTTTGGGCACACAGTGAAATAGCGGGCGCCATTGCTGTTCTTGAAGTGGTAGGTGAGACCTGCTTCCATTTCCACCACAGCGCTGTTGGCATTGTAGCGGCTGGATTGAGCGTTAGTGCCAATGCCACCCTTGCGCTCCACCTTCTTCACGTCGCCGTTCATGTCCCAGAGAATGGCAGGCTTCAGTGAGATGGTCCAAGCCTTGCTCTCACCGAGGTTGAAGTTAAAGTTCACGCCATATTTAGTGTACCAAGAGTTCTCGTCGGTCACGTCGGCGCCATTCTGGTAAGCGTGCAGCCATCCTGCGCCCACCACAGCTTCCACTTCCACAGCGCGTGGTGCGCCCTTGTAGCCGCCGAAGAAGTTAGAGAGGTTGAAAGTGGCGAAACCGCCCACAAACTGGTGGTCAATCATATTGTTGCTCTTCACGCCGAGAGCCGACTGCCATACGTTGGCAGGAGCCTTGCCCCAGCTTGAGGTGTTCACAGTCCACTCGCCTTCGACACCTAAACCGAGGATTGGGGTCACTTGCTTGCGAAGTTCAGCGCCAAAAATGCCACGGGCATTTTTGAAGAATGCGTAATGCTGGAATGGTGACACGGCACCGCCTTTAAGTGTGAAAGAAATGTTGTCAGTCAGTTTGGATCCCTCCAAAGTGACCTGAGCCTGAGCTGCTGTAAAACCAAGAGCAGCAACTGCTAACAGAATAATCTTTTTCATAGATTCTAAAAATTAAATTAAAAAATAATTTTCCCTTTTCTGAAAAACTTAAACAAAGTTATCATTTTTTCTGCACAAAGCAAAGGTTATGTGCAATTTTGACCACTTTTCCGCTTTTCTCTCCTACTATCACCGCCACGCATATCCTTTGCGGTGCCTCAAAACGATGGCGCATGGAAACTGTAAGACACAGTGATGGCCAGCTTATGAGAGCCGGCAGTTCTGACAAGAAAAAAGAACCACAGCCCCATGGGGCGAATAGCACACATGGGGCTGTGGTGAAAATATGGGGCAATTTTATATTTTTGCTTTCTTGAGGTCGGGGGCTATGGCTGGCCACGCCTTATCCACCTTCACGTTACACCTCGGCTACGAGAGCCTCCATCTTCTCCATGGCAAGGCTGATAGCATCTTCGTTGCGTCCGCCGGCCTGTGCAAATCCTGGCTGGCCGCCACCGCCGCCTTGAATCACCTTGGCGGCCTCACGGATCATCTTGCCAGCGTGAAAGCCTTTCTTCACGAGGTCGTCGCTCACGTAGATGGTGAGCGTGGGCTTGCCGTGCATGCGGGTAGCGGCGAGCAGTACGGTGTTCTCTGGATTCTCCGACTTCACCATATACACGGTGCTCTTCACCACATTGGGGTCGAGCACGCCATATATCTTCAGCACACGGGTGCCTGCTATATCTTCAGCATTGTTGTAAATGTCGGTTTTCAATTTTTTTGCGGTTTCCATCACGAACCCCTCCACCTGCTTCTGAAGAGTGGTGTTCTCATTGAGCGACTTAGCCACAGCCGACACCACATCGGGAGCGTTGTTGAGCAGGGAGCGGAGCTTGATCACCACATCTTCCATGCCATAAATCATATCTTCCACCGCCTGGCCAGTGACCGCCTCAATACGGCGAACGCCAGCAGCAATGCTGCTCTCGCTGAGGATTTTCACAAAGCCAATGTTGCCCGTGTTGGGCACATGTGTGCCACCGCACAGCTCTACCGACTGACCGTATTTCACCACGCGCACCTTGTCGCCATATTTCTCGCCAAACAAGGCCATGGCACCCAGGGCTTTAGCCTCGTCGATAGGCATATTGCGGTGTTCCTCCAGTGGAATAGCCTGGCGAATCATGGCGTTGGCCACTCGCTCCACCTCGCGGATTTCCTCAAGGCTGAGTTTCTTAAAATGGGAGAAGTCGAAGCGCAGCATCTTGGCGTCCACCAGCGAACCTTTTTGCTCCACGTGGGTGCCAAGCACCTGGCGAAGCGCAGCGTGCAGCAAGTGTGTGGCGGTGTGGTTGCAGGAGATGGCCATACGCGCCTCTTTGTTGACCGCGGCCTTAAATGTGGCAGTGACATCGGCAGGGAGCTTTTTAACAATGTGCACGGGCAGGTTGTTCTCGCGCTTGGTGGTGGTCACTTCCACCACGTCGTCGCCAGCGGTGAGGGTGCCTTTGTCGCCCACCTGACCGCCCATCTCGGCATAGAATGGTGTGCGTGAGAGCACCAGCTGATAGTATGAGGAGGTCTTCTGGGTCACCTTGCGGTAACGCAGAATCTCGGTGTCGCATTCCAGCAAATCGTAACCCACAAACTCGGTGTTGCCCTCACTGAGCACAACCCAGTCGGAGGTCTCGGTCTGGGCGGCATTGCGTGCGCGTGCCTTCTGTTTTGCCATTTCGGAATTGAACTCTTCCTCGCTCACAGTCATTCCATTCTCTTTAAGGATAAGCTCGGTGAGGTCGAGAGGAAATCCGTAGGTGTCGTAGAGCGTGAACGCCTGCACACCTTGAATCTGAGTCTTGCCCGCCTTTTTCGTGTCGGCAATGATGTCCTCTATCATCTTGATGCCAGTGGCAAGCGTGCGGAGGAACGAATCCTCCTCTTCCTTAATCACATGCTTGATGAGGTCGGCTTGGGCTGGAAGCTCTGGATATGCCGCGCCCATCGACTCAATGAGGGTATCGACCAGGCGATACATGAACGCCTCCTTCTGGTTGAGGAACGTGAAGCCGTAGCGCACGGCGCGGCGCAGAATGCGGCGAATCACATAACCGGCTTTGGCATTGCTTGGAAGCTGGCCGTCGGCGATGGAGAATGCGATAGCGCGCACATGGTCGGCAATCACACGCATAGCCACGTCCTTGTCCTTGTCGGCGCCATATTTCACACCGGCTATATCGCCCACAGCCTTAATCAGAGGCTGGAACACGTCGGTGTCGTAGTTGCTCTTTTTGCCTTGCATCACCATACACAGGCGCTCAAAGCCCAGGCCAGTGTCGATCACCTTGGCGGGAAGCGGATGGAGCGACCCGTCGGCGTGACGGTCGTACTGCATGAACACGAGGTTCCAGATTTCTATCACCAGCGGGTTGTCTTTGTTCACGAGCGAGGCCCCGGGCACTTTTGCCTTCTCTTCCTCATCGCGCAAGTCGATATGGATTTCGCTTGAAGGGCCGCAAGGACCTGTGTCGCCCATTTCCCAGAAATTGTCGTGCTTGTTGCCATTGATGATATGGTCTTTGGGAAGGTGAGCCTCCCAATAGCTCGATGCCTCATTGTCACGTTCAAGCCCTTCAGCCTCACTGCCCTCAAACACGGTGGCATATAGGTTCTTAGGGTCGATTTTCAGAACGTCCACCAAATATTCCCATGCCCAGTCTATGGCCTCATGCTTGAAGTAGTCGCCAAACGACCAGTTGCCCAGCATCTCGAACATGGTGTGGTGGTAAGTGTCGTGGCCCACTTCCTCCAGGTCGTTGTGCTTGCCGCTCACGCGCAGGCACTTCTGGCTGTCGGTGGCGCGGCGCCACTGTGGCTTCTTATTGCCTAAAATAATATCCTTGAACTGGTTCATGCCGGCATTGGTGAACATCAATGTCGGGTCGTCTTTCACAACCATTGGAGCGGATGGCACAATTTGATGCCCCTTGCTCGCAAAGAAGTTTTTAAACGATTCTCTAATTTCGTTAGCTGTCAACATATAATGTATTATCAAATAATATTTTTCGGAAGAACATTGGGTATATCGGAACTAATTTCATAACTTTACACCCAAATTTAATGTGCAAAGTTACTGCGAAATTGCTATTTATGCAAATGCCCAGTGGCAAAACTAACACGAGAGCAATGGTAATTACAGACGAACTGAACAAACGATTTTACCGCATCGGCGATGTGGCTGAAATTTTAGGTATTCCCACCTCCACCCTACGGTTCTGGGAAAAGGAATTCACCATTATCAAGCCCACCCGTAACGCGAAAAACACCCGACTGTACACCCCTAAAGACATAGAGACCATCAAGATGATCCACTTTTTAGTGAAGGAGAAGGGACTGAAGCTCGATGCCGCACAGGCCATGATTCGCCGCAACCGCGACGGCGTGTCGAAGCAATTTGAGGTGATCGACCGCCTCAAATCGGTAAAGTCGCAGCTTCTGGAACTCAAAAAAGCCCTCGACACCATCAAATATTAGAGGGGGCAATTCTGAAACCTCTACCATAAAATCAAAACAGAAGAACTCCAAGAATGAAATTCTTCTGCTTTATTTTGTTATGCAGCACGCCCCTCACCTGCCAGTTGATTTGTAGGTTAAATATGTGCTACGCTATTCCTATATAGCTATTGCCTTAGAAAGGAAGGTCGTCGGAGCTATTGTCTGCAGGTGCCATAAAATCATTATTCATCACAGGCTGGGCTGGTGCAGCGGCTGCCTGAGCAGGTGCAGCCACTGGCGCGCCGCCCACTTCTGGCGCGCCTTGATATACGGGCGCCTGCGCATCGGCTGGCTCAGCCTTCCATCCACGAATGGAGGTGTACCAGCGACCGTTGTATTCGCGGCTCTCTATATCGAAGCTCAATTTCACCATCTGGCCCACTTGCAGGTCGTATTGGTTGGCGCGGTCACCAAAAAAGTCGAAATGCACCTTTTTGGGGAAGTTATCCTGAGTTTCGAGTACATATTCTTGTTTCGACCAGTTGTTACCAGCCTTCGACACGCCTGTCTGTAGAGGCAATTTAAGTATAATCTTACCGATAATTTCCATTAGTCAATCTGATTTGTGTAGGTATGATTCAATAAAAAATATAAAGTTGCAAATATCACGCAAAGATACGCATATATCTTCATTCACACACCATTCGTCATCACATTTTTCAAAAAAAATCTGAAGTTCCGCTAAGGTTCCGCTAAGGTAGCGCACAAGAAAAGGACCACCCTGAAATCACTTCAGAGCGGCCCCAATCGCAGAAGCTGAAAAACATATATTTTTTACTTCTACTAACTAAATTTCCAAATTATAAAGCCTAAAGGTTTCGTTGTTTAAATCAGTTCATTTCCTTGATGGCATTGAGAAAGTATGCCTCACTCTTAATCATGTTGCGCGCCTGAAGCACCATCGTCTTCGTTTCGCTGAGAATGTTAAGGAACAGCGCACTGGCGCGGGAACTTGAGGTGGCATCGTTGCGCACTCGCTTAATGTGGTTCTTGATGGTTTCGGCGATGGTGTCGAACAAGTCGTCGCGCATCACCATCACATCGTCGAGGCGGCTGAAGTCCTTCTTTGCAAGCATATCCGAGATTTGGGTAAAGATGGCGTCCACTTTATCGTTGATCAGCTTCAAGTCGTGGATTTGCTCCTCCGACAGGCCACGGTGATTGTTGTTGATGTGGT
The DNA here is from genome assembly GCA_002476625.1 of Porphyromonadaceae bacterium UBA7572. Taxonomy (GTDB): domain Bacteria; phylum Bacteroidota; class Bacteroidia; order Bacteroidales; family Muribaculaceae; genus Sodaliphilus. Next base: position 16,399 of record DLLC01000016.1, read on the forward strand.
TGTAGGCAGGGCGCGTGCTGTGCAGCAGTGCCTTCGACACCTCGCACACATAGTCCACAATCTGCACATAATAATGGGCGGTTTCGATGTGCTGCTCTTGGAGCTTTTTCACCGTAGAGCAGATTTCATACTTGCGGTGGTTGGCCTCCTCATACATACGCTCGCTCTGTGTCACCACTTCTTTCAGCCCCTTGCGGTTCTCAGTGAAGAGCGACACCAGCATACGGTTGTAGATGCTCGAGGCCTGGTTCATTGTATTCACCACCATCTGCGTGCAGTTGTAGAGCACATCTTCCGGCGCGTCGTTGTCGGCAATGAGATGCTCCTCTTCTGAGCTGGTCTCCACCACATCACTTTTTGCGATAAAGCGCTTGAGCAGGATGTAGGCGGCCAAAAGCACCAGGGCGGCAAGCGCGTAACCCTCACCAACCATCAGGAGTGTGGTGATGATGAACGACATCACGAAAGCTACAAATGCTGTCACGAACCAGCCCATAATCACCACCATCACACCAGAGATGCGGTACACGGCACTGTCACGGCCCCACACCCTGTCGGCAAGCGACGAGCCCATCGACACCATAAACACCACGTAGGTGGTAGAGAGTGGCAGCTTCAACGAGGTGCCGATACAAATCAAGATGGAGGCTGCGGCGAGGTTCACCACGGCGCGGATGAGGTCGTAGGTGCGTCCGCCCTTTTCCTCATCGCTCAGCGGTGTAAAACGGCGGTTGATGGCATCCACCCATTTGGCTGGAAGCACTTTACTGTACCATTCATTAAGCCTCACAGCGTAGCGCACAAGCGCTCTCGAGAAAGGAGTGGAGCTGAAGCGCTCGTCCTCCTCCTGCTGTGAGGCAAGGGTAAGCTCGGTTTGCGACACCTTCCTGGCGTCCTTCGAGAAGAATAGTGTAAGCGCCATCACCACACCGGCTATAGCGAGAAATCCGATGTTCACCATCTTCGGGTCGTTAAGACCACCCATCATCATAGAGGTGCCACCGTCTTGTGCCAGCTTGTAAGCGTCAAGGCCAGCCAAAGGCACACCCACGAAGTTCACCAGGTCGTTGCCGGCAAAGGCAAGCGCCAATGCGAAAGTGCCGCTGAGAATGGTGATTTTCAGAATGCTCACACCCAACTTTTGGAGAATAAAGAGCAAGAGCGACGCCACTGCCCATACGCTTACAAGCACCACGCCTATATTATTTGAAATAAAGCCTGAGATTTCCTCGGTAATCAGACCTGAATTTTTCAAGCCCTTGAACATGGCAAAGTAGATGATTCCCACCAGTGCCACTCCGCACCACACTGCGCCCCAGCGTGCAAACTGCTTGGCGTAGCGGAAGGTGAAAAGCAGGCGAGAGAAATACATAATCACAGAGCCTACGATGAATGACAGCACCACCGACACGAGAATGGCGGAAATCATTCCCAATGCCTTGCCTCCGTTCACAAACTCACCGATACCGGCAGAGAGGTCGCAGGAATAAATCTTAAACACGGTCACAGCCACTGCTGCACCGAGCAGCTCGAATATCATCGACACGGTGGTGGAGGTGGGCAGGCCGAGCTTGTTGAAGCCATCGAGCAGCACCACATCGGTAAGCATCACGCCCACATACAGGAACATAATCTCCGTGAACGTGAACATTTCGGGATGGAACACGCCGTTGCGCGCCACCTCCATCATGCCGTGAGAAGTGAGCACGCCCACTAAAATGCCAACTGCGGCCACACTGATAATGGTTCGGTAAGGTGCTATTTTTGAGCCTAACGAAGAGTTCAGGAAGTTGATGGCGTCGTTCGACACGCCCACTATCAAATCCACAATCGCCAGAATAGCAAGAATCACTACAATTACTGTAAATACTGGACTCATAATATTGTTCGTTTAAATTTATATAAGTTAATGTTTGTTTTTCTGTTTTCTGATTGGCAAGGCAGCACATCATTATACCCCTGCCAGTGATTATTTTTAAGTATAGTTATGGCTATCAAAGGCATTTTACCGCCCCTGAAAAGTAACCGTAAATAAATGTTATTCAATCAATTGCTTTGCTAAAGAGAATTCAAATTCCAAGCCTCCGCCATCGCGGTTGCGCACGGTAATTTTTCCTTGGTGGAAAGCCACGGCATTCTTCACAATCGACAGCCCGAGGCCCGTGCCGCCCATGCTGCGGCTCCGCCCGGTATCCACACGGTAGAAGCGCTCAAACAGCCTAGGCAGGTGCTCTTCAGCCACTCCCACGCCATTGTCGCTGAAGGTGAACACATAATATTCTGGCGTGGTCGCCTTCAGTTTCACCATCACGTCGCGGCCGCCACTGTAGTTGAACGAGTTAACCATCAGGTTGCGGAATATCGACTCTAACAGCGAAGCGTTGCCTTTGATTATCACATCATCGGGCACATCAACGTGGATACGCATCCGCTTTTCAGGAGGGAACACCTTCATCTCGTGCACCACCTTCTTGATCACGTCCGACACATTCACCATAGCGCTCTCTATCTTTTCCGGAGCGTCGGAAATGCGTGTAATCACCGACAGGTCGGACAGTAGAGCCGTAAGCCGCTTCACATTCTCATAGGAAGTGTCGAGAAGCTGCTTCTTGGCATCGGCGGGCAGTGCATCGGCGTTGTTCTCCAGCGTTTCAAGGCAAGCCTGAATCACGTGCACTGGAGTTTTAATCTCATGGCTGATATTATTGGTGAGCTGGTGCTTAATCCGGTTTTTCTCACTCTGCTCATACATGGCCTCGCGCAAATTCTGGTCGCGCTGCTCCGAGGTCACCTTCAAGTTCTTATACAGGTTCACCACATGTGCCGATATTTCGCCCAGCTCATCGTTAGGGAATTGCTTGGTGTCGTAGTCATCAATGTCGTCGTATTCGGCAGCCGACACGAATTTGCGGAGGTTCTTCACGCTACGGCTCACACGGTAGGAGGCGAGCCATGCCAGCACCGTCATCAGCAAGGCTATGACGATGATGAGGTTGCTATTCACTGGATCGGCCTTCAGCGTGTCCACCAAAGTGTGGTTATAAGGCAGTGCCGAGCGCACCACAATGCCGTTGCCCCGGGTGGCGGAGTAGAAATACTGGCGTGCATCGGTGGAGGAAATTCGGCGCTTCTGAAAGCCATGGCCATACTTGATGGCCTCTTTCACCTCTTTGCGGTTGAGGTGGTTTTCTTTCACGTTAGCGGAATTAGTGTCGTAGATCACCCTGCCGGAGAAATCGATAATCGACACGCGCAGCGAGTCGTCAATCCCTATCTCCTTCAAGGCCTCTGGAGTGATCTGCTTGCTATTGTCCTTGCCGATGTAATTAAGGATGCGCATATTTTCCATCTGCAGACGGCTGTCGAGCACTTCTGTCTTGAAATCCACCTCACGGGAATACTGCAAGGCGAAGAACACCAGAGCCAGCGACCATGTGAAGAACATGATCAGCAGGAAGATGCGCGTGTGCACACTAATCCTTGGTTTTGAAACCATAACCAAATCCTTGTTTGGTGATAATTCTTTCTCCATATCTACCGATTTTTTTACGTAGTCGGCCCACATTCACGTCCACTGTGCGGTCAATCACACACACGTCCGAGTCCCATACCCTGTTGAGAATCTCGGCGCGTGAATAAGCCTTGTCGGGGTTTTGCAGGAAAAACGCCAGCAAGTCGGCCTCTGTGGTGGTGAGCGATACTTGTTTTCCATCTACAAAGCACTCTTTGGTGGCCACATTGAGGGAGAGCGTATCAAACTCCAGCACCTCGCTCTTGGCGTAGCGTCCGCTGCGTCGGAGCACACTCTTCACTCTCGCCACCAGTTCGCGCATAGAAAAAGGCTTGCGAATATAGTCGTCGGCACCGCTGTCGAACCCCTCGAGCATATCGTCCTCCGAGTCTTTCGCCGTGCAGAAGATAATGGGTATCGACTTGAGCTCGCGCCTGCCGCGAATCAGCTTTGCCAGCTCAAAGCCCGACATTCGCTCCATCATCACATCCAGGAGAAACAGGTCGTAGCGTTCGAGGCGCTTCTTCAAAGCCTCCTCAGCTGAGCAGGCAGTGTCCACGCTGAACCCTTCAAGCTCAAGGTTGAGTTTCAGCACGTAGCAAATCGACTGTTCGTCGTCAACAACTAATATTTTTGGAACATCTGACATAGCGTCTGCGTATTATCATATAGTGTTGTCCTTTTTCTTTTCGCTGCAAAAGTATGGTAAATAATGTATTCAATTATAACAAAGCTGTAACAATTAAATCGGCAACGCGTTTTCACGCAAATTGTTACACGTTTGTTACATCTTCAAACAGATATGGAGCATTTTGCATCAGTAGAGTTTCATGGCTCTATATGAAAAGAGGGGACCACGCCAAAATCGGAGATTACTACAATTTTGACACAGCCCCTTCCTTAAAAGGTTATGACAGCTGCGGATCACTTCACCAGTTTCACCCCGATGCCTGGACGATTGGCAGGCACGGTCACCTGCCCGTTCACAATCTTGATGCCGTCGAAGCGGTCGTTAGCGATGAGCCAGTTGCCGTCAAGGTCGGCCCAGTCGCAAAGTGGCGAGAGCTGGGCGGCGGCAGTCACGGCGCACGAGGTCTCGGTCATGCAGCCAATCATTATCTTCATGTCGAGCGCACGCGCTAAGGTCACCATCTTGTAAGCCTCATTCATGCCCGTGCTCTTCATCAGCTTAATATTGATACCCGAATACACGCCGTGGAAGCGACGGATGTCGGGCAGGCGCTGGAATGCCTCGTCAGCCACGATAGGCAGCGGAGAGTGCTCGGTGAGCCAAGCTGTGTCGTCGAGCGGCATCGTCTTGTCGAGCGGCTGCTCCACAAAGAGGCAGTTCTTGTCGGCGAGCCATTCAGCCATCTCAAGAGCCTCCTCTTTGGTTTTCCAACCTTGGTTTGCGTCCACATAGAGCTTTACCTCGGGGCGGATGCTACGCACCAGCTCATAGAGGTGCTTGTCCTTTTCAATGCCACCAAGCCCCATTTTCACTTTAATGAGCTTGAAATCGTAGGTCTCGGTCATCTTCTGGCGCACCACATCGTCGGTGTCGATACCGATAGTGCAGGTGGTGAGTGGCGCCTTTTCCGGGTTCAATCCCCATATTTTATACCATGGCTGTCCCATGAGCTTGCCCAGAAGATCGTGGAGCGCTATGTCCACACCTGCCTTTGCCGCGCGGTTGTTGGGAGCCACACTTTCCACATAAGCCAGGATATCTTCTTTGCGGAAAGGATCAGTAAACTGCTCCAGATTGAGGCTGCCGAGGAATTTGCACACGCTATCCACACTCTCGCCCAGATAAGGGGGCATGGAGCACTCACCATAGCCTACCACACCGTCGTACTCAAGTTCCACCTGCACGTCGGGGGTGGTGGTGCGGCTGTACTTGGCGAGATTGAAGGCGTGCTTCAACTTCAGCTCATAAGGGAAGAATTTAAGTTTGAGCTTGCCACTGCGCTTGATTTTGGCAGGGGCTTTACGAGCGCCTGAAAGCGAGATTGGAGATGCCGCTGCGGCAAGACCAAGACCTGCGCCTAAAATGAATTTTCTACGATCGATTGACATAATCAAAATGCTATATTTTATAATTTATATTTCTCTAAAAGTACCACGGATGGTTACGAACATAGGTGATGCATGGTGTGCCCACCTCTCCAGCTATGCGACTTGCTGAAAGTGGTGAGTATAGATAGGAGGGATCTGCGGGGTCAAGGCTGTTGATTTTCACCTGTCCTGAGCAGTGGATATATTTACCGTCGCTCATATAGATGCCCACATGGGTCACACGGCCCGATTTTGTGCCGAAAAACAGCAAATCGCCAAGCTGACACTTCTGCCACTCATTGCCTGCTATCTTCAGTCCATAAAGAGCCTGCTGCGAGGCATCGCGAGCCAAAATCACGCCACTGCTGAAATAGCTCACCTTGGCAAGGCCGGAGCAGTCGGTCAGTTTGGTAGTAGTGCCACCCCACAGATAGCCAGAGCCGAGCATGCGGCGAGCGGTCTTGAGCACAGTGTTTAGGTCAAGATCCTTTTTTGCCCACTTTGCAAAATCTGCCACTTCGCTCTTGAGAATCCAGCCAAGGCGGCCATCAGGCGTGGCGAGCTGAATCCACTTGCCCTTCTCGCCCTTGTATTCTAAGATGTTGCCCATCACCAGGTCAGTCACAGTCTCATCGCCTGAAGGCTCTGTCACAAGCCGCGAACCATACACAGTGACAATGTAGCGCTTTGCTGCACGCCAAGCCTTCAACTGGCTCTCGCTGCGGCAAATCAGCGACGATTCTGGCACATAGGAGATGTAGCCGTCGGGGGTCTGCACGCGGTACCAGTCGGAAGAGCAGTCAATCACCCTCACAGGCTGCCCCATAATGCCTTGTGTGGCCATTTCCGCCGCATGCTTGCCCTCTGTGCGCATACTCGCCACAGAAAGTTTCACCAGAGCCCACTGCTTATCGGCTGGCACAGAGCTATGAAGCACACGCACCAAATTCACCACATTTGAGAAACCGCTATCAGCCAACTCTTTGCTGATGGCAGCCTTTTGCTCCTGGTATCCAACGGTTCCAGTCACCGCCACCGTGTCGCCACTGGTGAACGACTGCACCTCCCAGATGGCAGTGCGTTTGTCGGGCGCAATGCGTCCTTTAAGACTGTTCAGCACATTGGCAGCATTGTTTGCCATAGCACAAATGCCCATCATCGGCATCAGTGCCACACATATCAATTTGATAATCTTATTCATCGCTATATTGTATATATTTGTATGTTTATTGTTTAATGGTTAGCGGTTAGTAGCTAACGACCAATTTCAAATCCCTAACTTCTAATCTCTAACCTCTAACTTCTCTACTTCACCGGCTCCATACTGTTGAGCTTAAACGACGACTCCCATTTGTCGTAGTAGAGGTTACCTTTCCTCCATTCCACCTCTCCACTCTGGAAGTCCACGGTCTCGCTGCGGATGTATTTCTTCTCCGGGCTCAACTTGTCGCCCACAGCCTCGTTTGAGGCCATACGGTAGATGTCGATACCCGTGGCGTAGTAGTCGCGCATTTGCTCGCAATCTTCTGTGGTGCGGCCAAATGAAGCGTCGGTAGGCACCCACCCCACTCCTTCAAAATAGGTCTCGCCCCAGTCGTGGAAGTTGAGCCCGCCAGGGTGCAGCATATAGCCGCTCTCCCAGCGTGCAGGAATACCTGCGGCGCGGCACAGTGTGATGTAGAGCAGCCCCACCTGTCCACAGTCGCCGTGGCCATTCTCGAGCACATACTCAGGAATGTTCTTGATGGTGCTGTATTCACGCGCACCAGCCCAAGGGAAGCGCGAGGCTATCCAGTGGTAAATGTGGCTGGCGGCAATCACAGGGTTTTGTTCCTCTCCGCCCACTATATATTCAGCCAGGGTGCGGATAGAGTCAGTGATCACGATGTGAGGGTATTCGCTACTGGTGTATTTGATGTATTCTGGTGTGCGCTTATATGGCTCCACCATTGTGAGCAGGTCCTGCTTGGCTATATGCCTTTCACCCACATCGTAGCTGAAGGTGTATTCAAAGTGGGTGGGCTTGCCCTTTTCAGCAGTAGCCTCCATATACACGGTGTGGTGCTTGCTGCCCTTGCTCCATGTGACGGGGCGGTTGCTGCTTTCGAGCTTCACATTTTTCTGACGCAGGTTTTCATAAGGAATGGGCATCCACACACGCAGCGTCTCGCCGGCAGGAATGGCGTCGGCATTCACATCGAGAGTGAACGTGGCATTCACATGGTGCCAGTCGCGCACGCCGTTTGAGTCGGGCACTTGTCTGAGGGCGCGCAGCGCGTATTTGCGCAAGCTCTCACACTCCTCTGCATTGTCGGCCTTGTTGGCCTCGGCAAATTCCTCGCCAAGGAGCCACAGGTTGCGCACCGCTTTGCGAAACCACATTTCCTTTCCGTCGATGTTCATCACCTCTATGGCCTTCACCTTTTTCCACTGGGCTATCTGCTGGTCGGTGGCATCGGGGCGCTTCTCGCGGATTTGCTTCACCCCGTCTTCTGGCAGGAGCGTGAAATCCATGCGTATGCGGTCCATAATCTGGCTGAGCGAGTCGATGGTCACGGCGTTGGCCTTGCGCACTTTCGACGGCAGCTTCTTCATCAGTTGCGACGCCTCGGCAAATTCCCCGCTGTCCATCAGCCGGTCCACGCGGGCACGCCAGCCTGTGGCTTCGGTTGCTGCCTGTGCGGTCAGCAGTGCCGCGAATGCAGCTGTGGCTATTAATGTTTTCTTCAGCATTGTTGCGTTAAGAGTTTGTTAATGTTGATTGAAACTAATTTAGCCTCAAATTTAATCATTTTTTCCGAATTATCAACCACTTCACCCCCAACATCTTTCCTCCTATTTCTAAAAAAGCACGGCAGAGAGCGCTCGTGTGCGCTCTCTGCCGTCAAATGATATGGATAATGCCCTCGTGGAGCTATTTCAGTGTGTGAAACGAGCTGCCGTCGAAGCAGTGGGTGCATATCTTGCACTTCGGCAGGCCAATGGCCTTCACTATGGTCTCCACTGTAGAGAATTTCAGCGAAGTGAGGTTGAGCCTTCGCGCTATCTCACTCACCATGCGCTCATATTCAGGGCTGCCTGTGGTGGCATACGCCTCCACATTCTTGTTCATGTCGCCCTCAAAATCCTGGATAACGCGCCTGGTAATCAGTTCAAGCTCACTCTTGGAAGCAGAGAAGTTGATAAACGGGCAGGCATAGATAAGCGGCGGGCAGGCGATGCGCATGTGTATTTCTTTCGCTCCCTCCTCCAGCAGCACGGCGGTGTTGTCGCGCAGCTGTGTGCCACGCACTATGGAATCGTCGCAGAAGCAGCACTTCTTGCCCTTCAGCATATCAGAGTTCTGGATTAGCTTCATCCGCGCCACAAGGTTGCGCATGGCTTGGTTGCTTGGCATAAACGACCGGGGCCACGTGGGCGTGTACTTGGCAATGGTGCGCATGTAGGGCACATGATGCCCTTCGGCGTAGCCCACCGCCATACCTATGCCCGAATCTGGAATTCCGCACACACAGTCCACTTCAGCATCGTCTGTCTCGCCCATCACGCGGCCACAGTCGTTGCGCATCTGCTCCACGTTGCGCCCCTCGTAGCACGATGTGGGGAATCCGTAATACACCCACAGGAACGAGCACACCTGCATCTGGTCGCCGGGCTTGCGCATCTGTATCATCTCGTCGGAAGTGATACGCACAATCTCGCCTGGGCCCACATAGTGAATGGTCTTAAACCCTAAGTTGGGAAATGCCGTGGATTCGGAGGTCACAGCCATGCCGTCGGCGCTCTTGCCCACCACAATCGGTGTGCGCCCCCAACGGTCGCGCGCGGCAATGATTCCGTCCTCTGTTAGCAGCAGCATCGAGCACGATCCCTTGATGGAGCGATACACATTCTCAATGCCGTCCACAAAGTCTTTTCCCTTCACGATAAGGAGCGCCACAAGTTCAGTGGGATTGACCCGCCCCGACGAGAACTCGCTCAAGTGCATATTTTCAGCCAGCAGCTGCTGCGTGAGCTCTTCCTGATTGTTGATTTTAGCCACCGTCACGAGTGCGAACCGCCCTAAGTGGGAATGAATGAGCATGGGCTGAGCGTCGGTGTCGCTGATCACGCCAATTCCCGCTCGGCCCTTAAACTTGTCGAGCTCATTCTCGAATTTGGTTCTGAAATACGTTTGCTCCAGACTGTGAATAGAGCGGAAAAACTCACCGTCATCACTCACCGTGGCCATGCCTGCACGGCGAGTTCCAAGATGCGACTGGTAGTCGGTGCCATAGAACAGTTCCGCCCTACACTCCCTATTTTTTAGTTTTGTGCCAAAAAAGCCTCCCATTTCCCTTTATCAAAATTTTAGTAGTTGAAAAAAACGTGTTAAAGTTACAAAGATTTTCCCAAAGCCACACGCCCCGCCCCACACATTTTTCCCAAATAGCAACAAAACGGCCACAGGGTGATTTGCTCACTTTGTGGCCGTTTGATATTGTAAATCAGAATTTAGCGGGTAATCGCTCAACTGTGGGTTAGATGAGCGACTCCACGATCTTTTTCACGTCGTTGCCGAGCTTCTCTGCGTCGGCCATGGTGTGGGCCTCGCTGTAGATGCGGATAATAGGCTCGGTATTGCTCTTGCGCAAATGCACCCATCCGTCCTGGAAGTCAATCTTCACGCCGTCGATAGTGGTGAGTTTCTCACCAGCATAATGCTTCTCTACGGCAGCAAGAATGGCGTCAACATCCATGTCTGGAGTGAGCTGGAGCTTGGTCTTAGCAATCTCATACTGTGGGTAAGTCTTTTTGAGTTCGCTCACCTTCATCCCGCTCTTAGCAAGCAGCGTGAGGAACAGCGCCACGCCCACAAGTGCGTCGCGGCCATAGTGAAGTTCTGGATAGATAACTCCGCCATTGCCCTCGCCGCCAATCACTGCGCCTATTTTGCGCATCAGGGTGGTGACGTTCACTTCGCCCACAGCAGAAGCCTCGTAGCGACATCCGTGCTTGGCTGCCACATCACGCAGCGCGCGCGACGACGACAGGTTGCTCACCGCTGGGCCCGGGGTGTTTGATAGAATATAGTCGGCTACCGACACAAGGGTGTATTCCTCCACAAAGAATTCACCATTCTCCATGATGATAGCAAGGCGGTCCACATCGGGATCAACCACAAAAGCCACATCGGCTTTGCCCTCTTTCATAAATGAGCTAATGGCAGTGAGGTTGGCTGGAATTGGCTCTGGAGTGTGGCCAAACTGACCAGTGGGCTCGCAGAACAGCTTCTCCACCTTTTTCACACCAAGTGCCTCGAGCAGCTTAGGAATGGCCACACCGCCAATCGAGTTCACGGCATCCACCGCCACGGTGAAGCCTGCTTTCTTGATGGCGTCCACATCCACGAGCTTCAAGTCGAGCACGGCTTGAATGTGGCGGTCGAGGTAGTCGGTCTTCGACTCGTGGCCCAGAGTGTCCACTTCTGCGTAGTCGAAGTCTTCGGCTGCCGCGATGCTGAGCACTTCCTTGCCTTCAGCGTCGGTCAGGAATTCGCCTTTTTCGTTGAGCAGTTTCAGCGCGTTCCATTGCTTTGGATTGTGTGAAGCTGTGATAATGATACCACCGCAGGCTTTTTCCCAAACCACAGCCAGCTCAGTGGTAGGAGTGGTGGCAAGACCGATGTTCACCACGTCGAACCCCATTCCTTCAAGTGTGCCAACCACCACGTTGAGCACCATTTCGCCCGAAATGCGAGCATCGCGCCCCACCACTATCTTATTTGACGATAGTTTTGTGGTGCGGCGAATAAATGTAGCATAAGCACTGGTAAACTTCACTATGTCAAGTGGAGAGAGGCCATCGCCTGCACGTCCGCCAATAGTGCCACGAATACCAGAAATTGATTTAATAAGTGACATAAATGTGTATTAAAAGTATGATGTATTAAAAGTTTAATTTAGTGTTGTCGTTTAGCTCGCTCCTATTGCGCGGGAGAAAAAGCCATCCGCAGCGGCGTGCGCGCCGCTAAACCTTGCTGGGGAAGTAGCGCAAGTGGTACATAAACGGATATACATAGCTAATTTCATCCGACCGCCCATATTGCGACTTAACCACAAGGTTCACCTCGCAGTCGATGCCAAGGTATTTGAGCGGCATCTGAATGCCTGCGCCCCACTCCACCGATGACTGGCGTGTGAAGTCGTCGAACTGAAACGAAGTGGTGGCCATGCTCATGTCGTCGGCATTGCCGCCCGACGCCGACCACTGCTTGTCGTTCTGATACCAGTCGTTAAGATTGTAGCGCGTGTATCGGAAATAGATGGTCTGCGACTTGCGTGCCTTGTTGTTTTTTTTGTCACCGGCCTTCAGCACCTGCATGTACACATTGCCTTCGGCATCGAGCCGGTAGAACGGTGCATCTGTGCCTACTTCAAACACGGAGTCGGCTGGCACATCTGCCAGTCGGAAATTACTCAAAAAGGCATTGCACGACAAGCGCTCGTCTTTAAGCAATTCGGCATAGCTACGGTTCTTGCTGCACGATGCGAAACCCAGAGCCACAGCCATTATGCCAAGCATAAAAAATATCTTTTTTGTATTCATCTACTTATTATATTTCTAATTCCTAATTTCTAACCTCTAATCTCTTTTCCGCGCTTCAAATCGTTAAGCACACGGTGAAACGTTTCCTCCGCTTCGGCCATCGTCCCCTTAAAGTCGCCACCAGCAGCATTTTTATGGCCACCGCCACCAAAATACCGGGCACAAACATCATTCACCGAGAAATCGCCCACCGACCGGCACGACACCTTAATCTGTTCGGCATCCTCTCGAAGAAACATCACCCACTGCACCTCAGGCACAGAAAGAGGCTTGTTCACAAGTCCTTCCGTATCGCCCTTATGATAATTAAAGCGGGCAAGGTCATCGCTCGAGAGTGTAATCAATGCAGCGCCCTCCTCTGGGAAAATCTGCATTTTTTCACTCAAGGCATAGCCCTGAAGGCGCAGGCTGTCGGCACTGAAGGTGTTCATTGCCATATTGTAGAGCCACTGCTTGTTGATGTCATACGACACTAAATGAGCCACTATCTCATAAATTTCCGGATAGTCGCTGCTGTAGGTGAAGTTGCCCGTGTCAGTCATCATGCCCACATACAGGCATTGCGCCACCTGGGTGTCGAGATAGCGCAGCAGAGCCATCTGCATCAAGGTGCGATACACCACCTCACAAGTCGACGACAAGTGGGGAAACGAAATCCGCACGTCAAACACGTTGTCGGGCTCCAGGTGATGATCTATCAGCACACGTGGTGCATCGCTTTTTGTTATCACTTCGCCTAACTTGTCGATGCGCTTCAGCGTGTTGAAGTCAAGACAGAAGATGAGATCGGCGTTGCGCACTAAAAAGCGCCCCCTGAGCTGCGACAGCGAGTACACCACCACTTCATGAACCGAAGGGATGAACTGCAAGGCGCGGGGCACTTGGTCGGGCACCACCACATGGGCCTCTTTGCCCATATTGCGTAACACGCGGCAAAGGCCGAGCGTGCTGCCCAAGGCATCACCGTCGGGCGACAGGTGGCATGTAATGACTATGTGGCGAGCGGATTTGACCAGCTTGTTAAGCTGATCTATCACCCGGCTGTCTATTATAGGCTCAATCATTAGCGTTGTTCTGTGTCACTTTAATAGGCAAAGGTAATACCTACAAATGGCTTTACCAAATTAATTAAAGATATTTCACACCCCTAAATTTCAGTGGCGTGCACAATGATGTGGCCTCAAGATTGCAATGTGAACCACTGCCCGCTATTTATCTGCTATGATTTTGAGGAATTCCGACTCAAAGTTGGGCGTAAGTATGCCTTTGCCTATGGCGGCCTTCACTTCTGCCTCGCTCCAGAAGCGTCCTTCGTCCACTTCCACGGGGTCGAAGTCGAAATGCGTGCGGTCGGTTTCGGTGATGAATGTGTGCACCAGCTCACGCTCCACGCCGCTGTCATACACATAGGTGAACAGGTGCCTCGGCTCATAGTCGGTAAAACCGAGCTCCTCGCGGGTTTCGCGCCTAAGCGCCTCCTCCACGGTTTCGCCATAGTCCATGTGGCCACCCACTGCGGTGTCCCATTTCCCGGGCTGGATAAACTTGTGCACAGACCGCTTTTGCAGGTAGATGTCGCCCTGGCAGTTCAGCACATGCAGATGCACCACGGGGTGAAGCAGGCGGCTGCCAGAGTGGCACTCTCTACGAGTGGCCTTGCCCACCACTTCACCTTTCTCGTTCACGATTGGAAACACCTCTTTATCGGAGAGGTCGGCCGCTAATGTCTGGTTCATTTCTCTTGGGGTTTAAACTGCTTTTTGATGGCGTCGCGGAGTTTGGCGGGGCTGAGGTCGGCAGGATATTCTGCGAAAGGCAGTGCCGTGTGGCATCCGTTTGCCCATTCGCTGCACCCAAATGCGGCGCGTCCCTTCACCATGTGGCCATTGCCACACACCGGGCACAGCACCTGCTCGTATTTGGTGACCCGTGGCGCGCGTGTTTTCTTTTTCTTGGGTTCGCTTGCCGTCGCTCCACCTTTTGTGGGGGGCTTTGGCTTGTCTTGAGGCTCCACCACTATGTTGGTGCCGCTATTGTCGCGAAGCACGGTCAGCACTATTTCATTGACCATCACTTTCAGCTCGTCGATGAACTGCTGGGCGCTGAATTCGCCTCGCTCTATCTTGCGGAGCTTGTTCTCCCAAAGTCCGGTGAGCTTGGCGCTTTTGAGCAGTTCATCTTTTATGGTGTCGATAAGCTGGCAGCCTGCCGTGGTGGCCACTAAGCTCTTGCGCTCTTTGGTGATATAGCGGCGGCGGAGCAGGGTCTCGATAATGGCGGCGCGCGTGGATGGGCGGCCTATGCCGTTCTCTTTCATGGCGTCGCGCAGCTGCTCGTCGTCGACAAATTTTCCAGCCGTTTCCATGGCACGGAGCAGAGTGCCCTCGCTGTACATTTTTGGCGGCTGGGTGGCTTTTTTCAGCAGCGATGGCTTGTGTGGTCCGCTCTCCCCCACGGTAAAGTCGGGCATCACGCCATTGTCGTCGGTGTCTTTTGCGTCGGAGCTCTGTGCCTTGTCCTTGTTGTAGATGGCGCGCCAGCCGTCTTTCAGTATCTGTTTCCCCGTGGCCTTGAACTCAAACTCGCCGATTTTCGCCATCACCGTGGTAGTGGCGAACTCACACTCTGGATAGAAGGCGGCTATAAAGCGTTTGGCCACGAGGTCGTACACCAATTTCTCTTCACGGGTGAGCATCACTCGGCTCGGATCCACATTGGTGGGTATGATGGCATGGTGATCGGTGACTTTTGAGTTGTCAAACACCTTTTTGCTCTTCTTTATGGAGGCTTGCAGCAAGGGGGCAGTGAGTGAGGCGTACGGGCTCATAGCCTGCATGATGCCAGGGATTTTCGGGTAGATGTCGTCGCTGAGGTAAGTGGTGTCGACACGCGGATAAGTGGTCACTTTTTTCTCGTATAGCGACTGTATGGTGCGCAGTGTCATGTCGGCGCTGTAGGAGAATTTTTTGTTGCATTCCACCTGAAGGCTGGTGAGGTCGAACAGCCGTGGCGGTGCCTCTTTTCCCTTTTTTCGCTCAATGCCGCTCACGGTGAGCGGTGCCTCCTTGATGCCGTCAATCACCACATTGGCATCGGCCTCGCTCTTGTAGCGTCCCTTGGTGGAATTGAAGGTGACTCCACGGTACAGGGTCTTGATTTCCCAATAGTCCTCGGGCACAAAGTGTTCTATCTCGCGCTGGCGTGCCACTATTAGGGCAAGGGTGGGGGTCTGCACACGCCCTATCGACAGCACATTGCGCGACTGGGCGTATTTGAGCGTGTAGAGGCGCGTGGCATTCATTCCTAAAATCCAGTCGCCGATGGCGCGCGACAGGCCTGCGTAATACAGGTTGTCGAAATTGGCCGACGGCTGCAAATGCTTGAAGCCCTCGCGGATGCTGTCGTCGGTAAGTGAGGATATCCACAGGCGTTTCACAGGAATGGTGCAGTGTGCCTTCTGATACACCCATCGCTGTATGAGTTCGCCCTCCTGCCCGGCATCACCGCAGTTGATCAGCTCGGTGGAGTCCTTTATAAGGGTCTCAATCACATGAAACTGTTTTTTGATGCCTTCGTCGTCTTTAAGCTTGATACCGAACCGTGGCGGTATCATGGGCAGAGCTCCGAGACTCCAGCGCTTCCAGAGGTCGGTATAGTCGTTGGGCTCTTTCAACTCACACAGGTGGCCAAATGTCCAGCTCACACGGTAGCCATTGCCTTCGTAATAGCCGTCGCGTCGCACATTCGCCCCCAGAATTTTAGCGATGTCGGAGGCCACGCTCGGTTTCTCGGTCACACAGAGTATCATTCGCCTAAATGCTGTTTTTTGGCTTCATCCCAGAGCTGGTCCATTTCGGCGAGGGTCATCTCATTGAGGTCTCGCCCCTGCTTTTTGGCCTGCAGCTCTATGTAATTGAAGCGACCTATAAATTTTCTGTTTGTTTTTTCGAGTGCGTTGTCGGGACGCACGCCATACAGGCGAGCGGCATTGACCAGGGCGAAAAACAAGTCGCCGAACTCTTTTTCGCGGTCAATCTCATGCCCGGCTTTCAATTCGGCAGCCACTTCGCCAATCTCCTCCTGCACCTTCTGCCACACATCTTCTGGCTTATCCCAGTCGAAGCCCACATTTGCAGCCTTCTCTTGCACGCGCTCGGCTTTAATGAGCGAGGGCAATGTGGTGGGCACACCGCCCAAAATGGTGCGGTTGCCGTCTTTCTCCTTCATCTTTATCACCTCCCACTGGTCGCGCACTTGGCTGGAGCTGGTGGCATTTTTCTCGCCATAGATGTGCGGGTGGCGAAATATGAGCTTCTCCCGCAGCGAGTTGCACACGTCGGCTATGTCAAACTGGTTTTTCTCTTCGCCAAAGCGTGCGTAGAACAGTATGTGTAGCAGCACGTCGCCCAGCTCTTTCCGTATGTTGGGCACATCGCCGGCTATGATGGCTTCGGCAAGCTCCATCGTTTCCTCTATGGTGTTGGGGCGAATGCTTTCGCTGGTCTGCGCCGAGTCCCATGGGCACTTCTCTCGCAGAGTGTCCACCACATCGAGCAGCGCGCTGAAAGCTTGAAGTTTCTCTTCTTTTGAGTGTTTAGGCATTATCTAATTCTTGTCTTTTTATTTTCTCAATATTACATATGTATTCAGTACACTCATTTCTGGCTCATCCCTTTCTTAAGAAAAGCGAGGAAAGCGGCCACATCCTCTTTGTAGGCAAAGGGGCCTGAGAGAAGGTCGCCCTGGGCGTTGAGCACCACATAATAGGGTTGTGAGTTGCTGTTGAATTTATGCCGCTGGAGGTAGCTCCACTTGTCACCCACAGTGGTGAGCGTGGTGGTGCCACCATTCTCTTTCACCGTCATGGGCTGTGGAAGCGGTGTCTTGTCGTCAACCATCAGCTTAATGGTCACGAAGTCTTCCGTTATGGTCTTTTTCACGGAAGCATCGTCGAGCACTGCGCCCTCCATCTTCCGGCAGTTCACGCAGCCATAGCCAGAAAAATCGATCAGCACGGGTTTGCCTTGGGCTGCGGCGGCTTTCATTCCCTCGTCAAAGTCGGCGTATTCCACCCGTTTTTCACTGTAAAGGTTGAAATCCTGAGTGTAGAGTGGCGGAACAAATGCACTGGTCGCTTTCAAGGGCGCCCCCCATAGGCCTGGCACGAGATAGATGGTGAACGACAGCGCCGCGAGCGCCAGCATGAAGCGGGCCACACCTATGCCCGGCCTTTTCTTATCGCCATCGCTGACGAAGCCGAACATGCCGAGCAAATACAGCCCAAGGGTGCCAAATATCGCTATCCACAGTGCCAGGAAGGTCTCGCGGTCGAGGATGTGCCAGCCATAGGCGAGGTCTGCGACAGAGAGGAATTTGAGCGACAGGGCAAGCTCTGCAAAGCCTAACACCACTTTCACGGTGCCCATCCATCCGCCCGACTTTGGCATTTTCTTAAGCATGGTGGGGAACAGGGCAAACAAGGTGAACGGTATTGCAAGGGCTATCGCAAACCCTGTCATACCCACCACTGGTCCAAGTATGCTGCCATGGCTTGCGGCTTCCACCAAAAGTGTGCCGATGATGGGGCCCGTGCACGAGAACGACACAATGACCAGTGTGGCCGCCATAAAGAAGATGCTTATCAACCCGGTGGTGCGGCTGGCGGTGCTGTCCATCTTATTACTCAGCGACTGGGGAAGCGTGATTTCAAATGCGCCAAAGAAAGAAATGGCGAAAATCACGAGCAGAGCGAAAAACAGCAAGTTGCACCACGCACTGGTGGCAAGGGCATTCATTGCGCTCGCGCCAAGAAGGGCAGTGAAGCACACGCCAAGAAGCAGAAAAATCGCCACTATCGACAGTCCATAAGCCATAGCACTGCGTATGGCCTTGGTGCGAGTACCGCTCTTTTTCAGGAAAAAACTCACCGTCATCGGTATCATTGGCCACACGCATGGAGTAAGCAGAGCAAGAAGTCCACCCAAAAAGCACGCCCAGAATATATACCACACCGACTGCCCGGCGATATCATCAACGGCTTCGCCCGTATCGGTCACCGATTTCACCGGAGCCCACAGCTGGTCATGGTCTATGGTCACATTCGTAGTGTCGGCCATACCGGAAAGCGACAAGGATGGCTGGGCTGACGGGGCGGTAGGCGCAGTGTCGGCTACGGATGGAGAGCTTAATGCGCTGGACGGATTATCCGCAGCACCCTCTTGCTTCACCGTGCCTTTGAAAGAGAATGGCACGGATTTAGGAGGTGTGCAGTTGTCGTCGTTGCAGGCCATAAAGCGTATATTGCCCTCTATCTTATAGTCTTTTTCTGTAACGGTAAACTTCTGCGACAGTGTCACCGAGCCTACCCACCAGCTCAAATCCAAGTCAAAGGCTTCATCATGCTGCTTGTGCACCGCCTTGTTGGGCGTGAGGCCACCCACTAATTTCACACCATGATTGTTCCACTGCACAGATGTGGGTTCCGGGCCTCCAGCAGGCAAATGAGTGCCATACACATGCCAACCGCTTTCGATCGAGGCAGTAAACGTGACCACTCCATTCGTGGCATCAGTCATCTTGATGGCAGATTTCCACTTCACTGGGTCGTAAATTTGCGAAAAAGCACCAAAAGCACTTACCAGCGTCAAGAAAAATATAACAAAAAGCCGTTTTACCATAAAAATTATCAATTAAAGTGCACAAAATGTGCTAAGCACAAGATTACAAAATTACGAAAAAACGGCATAATACAAGTTGTGCAATTCGCAAAATCAAATAAAAACACCTCAAATTTCAAAAAAGGGACTGCGGCAGTTGCAAATATGAAATAAAAACACTAATTTTGTATCGATAAATTACAATGGTCACTTGGATGAGCGGTTTAGTCGCTGGTCTGCAAAACCAGTTAGAGCGGTTCGACTCCGCTAGTGACCTCCAAAAATCACTCGCTGATAGTCATAAAGGCTATCAGCGATTTTTCATTTTACGCTCCACCATTCCCCCACCAAAAAAAACAAATAAAATACGTACTATTCATGGTTGCGCCCAAATCGTGCTATAACATTGATATTCAGTATATACTTTTTACGCTAACAAGTGACGGAAACAGTAAAGTGATGGCACAGTGTGCTTTACGGCAAGTTTCGTTGTGTTGTTAGAGAGCGTACAATCCGGCTCAATATCATTTGTTCTAAGCTCACATTAATAGGTGAGCGTGAAGTGGCTGGCTGGGGGGATTGCCGATTAACCTTTGCTTTTTAGGATAAGCATTTATTTTTTTAAAATTGCCTCTATAGGATTCTGTTAGTGTTTTTTATGAAATTAAATAGGCTTTACAGCTCCGAAAGTCCTTCATCGTAGAGTACATGCTATCTGCAATAGTAGTATCTATTATTGGCTGATTATCAATATTATATACCCTAAACGAAAGAAAAAAATGGCCGTATGGATTCTGATTAGATACGAAAAGGTGAATATTTAACGTATTTAACTTTCGATCACATCAGGAATCACGAAATAAGGGTTGTGAGGGGCGCTTTTAACCGACCCCATAATGTGGTGAATGGAAGTTATAGGACGAAATTCATAAAGTGGTACGGTTGAAACGACTCCCTTGAAGGGTGGGATTACATGTCATACCCTTTTGTTCTAAAAAGCATTTTGTGTAGTTTACGATGCTACGTTTTGCTGTTTTTTACTTGATAAGC
>DLLC01000030.1:0-3882 GCA_002476625.1 Porphyromonadaceae bacterium UBA7572
CTTACCTAATTTTCTATCATCGACGCAAACCCGACGATGAAACCGTGGATAATGCGTGAAAAATAGCGATTGCCTCGCTTTAGCGTATGGGACGAATTAAAAGATACCGCACAGCCTGGAGCCGCCACCACCGAAGTGGCGGCTTCGGCATACATTCGCCTTTTGCTTTCAGTTTTGTGCAAAATGTGATTGGCGAGCGCTACCTCTACTATTCTTATGCCCAAATAGCCAAATGGCGTGCCATGACGCGACAGGCGAATGGAAGGTGGCAGCGGCCACCGGTGATTAAGCGCCACAGCGCAGAATTGCTGTTCAGGATTGCCAACTTCTTTAACCCTGCCCATCTGCTTGTGGTGGGCGGGCGTGATGGTGTGGCTGCGGCAAGTGTGAAGCTGGTATCGACTAAAAGCACACTTTTCTTTTACGCGCCACACTTTAACCACGACAAGGTGCAGCAGGATTTGCTCCACTCTTTTGGTGGCAAACTGCGCTGCTTTTCAGGAATAGGCGAATGCCTGAAATCGTATGCGGCGCAAGTTGCTAATGATGAAATTCCCTTTGTGCTGATTGATGAAATGTGCGATGAAATGGAATATGATGCGGTAAAATCTGCGGTTTTGCCGATGGCGTGCCATAAGGGGGTGATTATTGTGCGCAACTTAATTGGCAACGCGCTCAATGCCCGCCTGTGGAAGGATTGCTGCGAAAGTGCCCAGCGAGGGCAGTCGTACACCAACGACAAGACCGGCATTCTTATTGTCAATCCTAAGCTCCAGCGTGAGCACTTCACCCTATGGCTCTAACCGCTCCGCCCCACAAACACAGCATATTTTCACTTGTGGAGCGTGTGCCTATGGCTTGAGTAAGTTGATGGGCGCAACATATACCCCGTCTTCGCGTTGATAAGCTCCACCAACGGCAGTGAGCACCATTAAGAAGGATGGTGCTTTTTCTTCGCTTTTCTTAATGATTTTTTCGCGCAACGTTTTTAGCGAATTGGCTCCGTGCTCAATCAAGTCGTCACCGCCAAGTTTGATTTCAATTGCGCCCCATCTTCCATCTTCAAGATGAATGACAGCATCGCATTCCAGTCCTGTGTTGTCGCGATAGTGCGACACCTTTCCGCCAATAGCGTTGGCATAGATTGACAAATCTCTCACGGCAAAATCTTCAAAAAACAAGCCAAAACTTTCTAAGTCGTTCACAAGGTCTTTTGGACTGACACCCACAGAACGACAAGCAATAGAGGTATCTACGAAATGCCTGGTAGGAGTGCTTCTGATGCTCGTCTTTGAACGAATGTTGGGATTCCATGCCGGCAAATCTTCAATCACATAAATATCCTTCAAAGCGTCCATGTAATCGCCAAAAGTCTTGGGATCCATGGTTCTTTCATTGCTTTGACGCACATCTGCAATGATAGTGGAAGTGGATGCTTCTGTGGATATGTGTCGTGCGTAGCTTCTGACAATCATTCTTAAAACGTCGGGACGCTTATTTCTGAATCTCTCATTCTCGCAGTCCTCAAAAACGAACAGCCCGTTATAGTAATTCTTTGTTATTTCTACAGCGATGTCTTTTGGTGCCAGTACGGATATTGGCCATCCACCGCGGCAAAGGAGAAAAGCTATGTCTGCGAGCGTGTTGTCTGCGTTTAAATCCCAAGGATAGCTGTCCTTTCCTTCGAACAAATTCATTAAGGAAATGGTTCCTTTTGATTCTTTTGACTCCCATAAACTCATAGGACGCATTCTCACTGGGGTAATTCTCCCAGCTCCGCTGTGATGCACAATGGTTTTGTCGGCTGGAGTGCAACTGCCAGTGAGAAGATATCTCCCAAACTTATAGTCGAAGTCCAAGTCGTCCTTTACCTGATTCCATATATCAGGTGCTTTCTGCCATTCGTCGATAAGTCGAGGTTTTTCTCCGTTCAGCACTCCCTTGGGGTTCATCCTTGCAATTACAAAATTCCCAAGATTTTCAACATAAAATTCCCAAGATTTTCAGTTTAAAATTCCCGATATTTTCAATCTGGCGAAGAAATGGGGAATTTTGTAGAGGCTTTGTTGGCTTCCTTTTCTGTTTCTTTTGGTAATATTTAACGTGATATTTGGTGGCGTTATGCCTTTTCATCCTTATTTTTGTGCTTGATTTGATAGCTTATTTAATTCAAATGATATGATGAAGGAGGTAAGGATAGATGTTACGAAGCAAACGAGTGAAGAACTTGAATTGGCGGCGCTCCACGCTCGCCTCATTCATCAGTTTAACCAGTCGGCACCGTTCTCCGACGACTGGTGGCGGCTTCAAAAGGAAATTTTTAAAGGGAAAATAGGGGAGAACTCCCGCGTGATGTCGCCCTTGACGGCTGTGCGCCCCCATGAGGTGACTATCGGCAACAATGTGGTGGTGATGAACGGCTGTCTGATGATGTCGGCCGGTACGATTACTATCGACGACGATGCGCGCATAGCCGCAAATGTGCAGCTTATCAGCAATAATCACGACCCTTACCACCGCGAGGTGATCACTTGCAAGCCTGTGCATATCTGCAAAGGTGCCTGGGTGGGCGCCGGCAGCAGTGTTCTGCCTGGCGTGACGGTTGGACGATACGCGATTGTGGGCGCAGGGTCGGTGGTCACCAAAGACGTGCCCGACTATGCCGTGGCTGTGGGGAATCCGGCAAAGGTGATCAAGTGGCTCGATAAAACTAAATTTGAGGATAAATAATTACGAATGAATATAGTGAAAATAAACGGTAGTCCCGCACAACAAATGTTTCAGTATGCGTTTTACTACGCACTCTTGCAGCACGACCCCGACGCTCGGCTGCATGTCACTTCTAACAAATGGATCAACTCTCGCTTTCGATTGCCGCGCTTTACATTAGCCACGCCCGAAGATTTGAAGCCGTTCGGGAAAGGCTCTTTTGCTTCGCGCATGATGTCGGTGTTTCGCAAGGCTGAGGGAGAGGTGGTGACTGAGCCTGCCTGCCATCGCTATGTGCCCGACCTGCTGACGAAGAACGACGCTTATTTTGATGGGGAATGGCTGTCGCCACGCTACTTTGAATCGGTTGCCGATGATCTGAAATCCACCTTTTCTGTGCCTGAAAAAGTGTTGCCGTCATCGTCAATGGGCATGCTGAACATGCTAAAACAAGGCAAAACGGTGGCTATGCAGGTGCATGTGCCTGATAGCGAACAGAATACCTGCACTCCAGACTACTACAACTGGGCGGTTGCCAACATTCTCTCTTCCATCAATCACCCTCACTTTTATGTGTTCACCACCGATGTGGGTTGGGCAAAGTCGAATATCAATTTTCAGGGCGAGAAGGTGGAGTTTATCGCCTATCCTGCCGACACAGAGACTTCGCTCCTTGCCTATCTTTACCGTGCGCGCCATATCGTGATGGCCAATTCTCTTGTGAGCTGGTGGGCGGCATGGCTCAACGCTAATGATGATAAAATTGTGATTGCTCCGCAAAAATGGGCAAAAAACGCCGATTATCCCGACTTGATGCCTATCTACTGGACGCTTATTCCCACCACTTGAAATCCGCCGGTGTAACACAGATAAATCTTTAATCATTGATATGAAAGACTACACCGAAGTGTGGCAGCTCCAAGATGCCATTACCACGGCTGTGAACGCTTGTGGCTACGGCGTGTGGGATTTACACCAGACCCATACAGGGTTTCTTCTGGAACTGGTGGAGCATCTCAACGATGAGTCGATGGCTAATTTCATTTGCCAATTGCCCCTCGTGGCCGACTACGACGGTGAAGGCTCGCACGGCACGATTATAAGCATTCACAATTATTGATTTGTGGCATCGGGGCCTTTTAGCTCCAAATATGGGGTAAGGAAGAATGGCCT
>DLLC01000030.1:3938-8526 GCA_002476625.1 Porphyromonadaceae bacterium UBA7572
CTGTCGTGCAGATGGGGGTGCGGAACAGTCAGTTCCGGAGTGCTGATGACGAGCGGCTGGCCTTTGCTGTCCTCTATTGCCATAATGTCGATGTCGATGAGGCGGTCTATATATGCTCCACTGCTGTCGCGGTGGTTTTCGCTGCCTAAGGCTCGCTCAATGCCTTGGAGGTGCGAGAGCATGCACTGTGGCGATAAAGGGGAGTAAAGCGCTACGCCCACGTTCAAGAACTCGTGTGGCGATGTGAACCCCCATGGCGCACTCTTTATCATCTCGCTGATTTCAACGCGCTGTGCGCCCTCTGAGAGGGCCTCAATGGCATGCTTTAGATTCGCCTTGCGGTCGCCCAAGTTGGTGCCGATGTTTAGATAATAACGATACATTGTTGTGAAATGTGTAAGAGAAAATGATGGTGTCTCTGTGCGTAATCTTTAGTTTCTCCGTTAAAATAATAAAGGCTCAATTAGCAGCTTGATGGCTAATTGAGCCTTTGTTGTGTATAGAGGGTTGGGTGAAGGTATCGCAGAAGCAATACCATGCGCTTTTTTAGAGCGTTTTTTGCACTTCCACTTCTTCGAAAGCCTCGATGATGTCGTTTGGCTCAATGTCGTTGTAGCCCACCACGCTCAAGCCGCACTCAAATCCGCTTGTCACCTCTTTCGCGTCGTCTTTAAAGCGCTTCAGGGAGGCAAGCGCTCCAGTGTAGCGCACGATGCCGTCGCGAATCACGCGCACTTTGCAGCCACGCTTGATTTTTCCTTCCGTCACCAGCGCACCGGCGATGGTGCCCACTTTGCTGATGTGGTAAACTTCCTTCACCATCACGCTGCCGATAACCTCCTCCTTAATGTCGGGGGCAAGCATACCTTCCATTGCGCTCTTCACCTCCTCAATGGCATCGTAGATGATAGAGTAGATACGGATGTCCACGCCTTCCTGTGCCGCCAATCGTTTGGCATCTGCGCTTGGACGCACCTGGAACCCTATGATGTAGGCATCGGATGCGGCAGCCAAGGTCACATCGCTTTCGGTGATGGCGCCCACGGCCTTGTGAATCACATTCACTTGCACCTCAGGGGTGGAGAGCTTAATTAGAGAATCGCTCAATGCTTCGATAGAGCCGTCCACGTCGCCCTTCACAATCACGTTCAACTCGTGGAAGTCGCCAAGAGCCTTGCGTCGGCCAATGTCTTCGAGCGTTACGCGCTTTTGGGTGCGAAGTCCGAGCTCGCGTTGGAGCTGCTCACGCTTGTTGGCAATTTGGCGAGCCTCCTGGTCGGTGTCCATCACATTGAATTTGTCGCCAGCGGTAGGTGCGCCGTTCAGCCCGAGCACCAAGGCAGGGGAAGACGGTCCGGCTTCCTGAATGCGCTGGTTGCGCTCATTGAACATGGCTTTCACCTTGCCGTAGTGTGTGCCGGCCAGAATAATGTCGCCCACATGGAGCGTGCCGTTGTCCACAAGCAGTGTGGCCACATAGCCACGTCCCTTGTCGAGCGACGACTCGATGATAGATCCAGTGGCTTTGCGGTTGGGGTTGGCCTTGAGGTCGAGCATATCGGCCTCAAGCAGCACCTTGTCGAGCAGTTCAGCCACACCGGTACCCTTCTTGGCGCTGATATCCTGGCTTTGATATTTGCCGCCCCAGTCTTCCACAAGGTAGTTGAGGTTGGCCAGTTCTTCCTTGATCTTGTCTGGATTTGCGCCAGGCTTGTCAATCTTGTTGATGGCAAACACGATAGGCACACCTGCTGCGGAAGCGTGGTTGAGCGCCTCTTTGGTCTGAGGCATCACGGCGTCGTCTGCCGCCACGATGATGATCACAATGTCGGTGACCTTGGCTCCACGCGCACGCATAGCGGTGAATGCTTCGTGGCCAGGAGTGTCGAGGAAGGTGATGCGCCGTCCGTTTTTCAGCTTCACGTTATAGGCGCCGATGTGCTGGGTGATGCCACCAGCCTCGCCGGCAATCACGTTGGCATTGCGTATATGGTCGAGCAGAGAAGTCTTGCCGTGGTCCACGTGGCCCATCACGGTCACCACTGGTGGACGTGGCACGAGGTCTTCAGGCTTATCCTCCTCCTCGTGGATTTGCTCAGCCACGTCGGCGCTTTCATATTCGGTTTTGAATCCGAATTCTTCTGCCACCATGTTGATGGTCTCGGCGTCGAGACGCTGGTTGATCGACACCATCACGCCAAGGCTCATGCAAGTGCCAATCACCTTGTTGATAGGTACATTCATCATAGAGGCAAGGTCGTTGGCAGTCACGAATTCTGTGAGCTTCAGCACCTTTGACTCTGCAGCTGCCTCCGCTGCCTCTGCGCGCTCTTCCTCGCGGAAAGCCTCGCGTTTTTCACGGCGCCATTTGGCACCTTTCTTTTGAGGCTTGTTAGTGAGGCGGGCCAGCGTCTCTTTCATCTGGCGCTGCACGTCTTCCTCGCTGACCTCGGCCTTGAATGGACGCTTGTTCTTGTCCTTCTTGTTGCGCTTGCCGGCATTCTGGTTGCCTGCGGCATTGTTCTGGCCACCGCCGCGCTTCTGGTTGCCACCACCGCCGTTTTGAGCCTGCTGCTGGACACTCTTCTCAATATCCACTTTCTCCTTGCCAATGCGTTTGCGTTTGCGTTTTTCGCCATCGCGTGCCTTTTCCTTGTTGAGGCGCTCGTTGCGCTTCTCCTCCTTGGTTTTCTTTTTAGGACGGGTGGATTGGTTGAGCGCCGACAGGTCGATTTTGCCCACCACCTTCGGTCCCTGCATTCGTGGAACGAAGGACAAGGTTTCGGGTTCTGTCTTGTCGTCTTCCTTGGCTTCGACCTTTGGCTCCTCCTTCTTCTCCTCCACTGGCTCGGCAGGCTTTTCAGCCTTTGGAGCAGGAACTTCAGCCTTCGGTTCGGCCTTGACTTCTGCCACTTTCTTCTCTTCAGCCTTTTCTTCCACTTTTGCTGGTTGTGGTTCGGCTTGCTTCTGTGGCACAGGGTTGCCCTTAGAGTCGAGCTCGATTTTACCGAGCACTTTGGGTTTCTGTATGGTCACTTCGGCTGTTTTGATTTCTTGTGCCTCGCGACGCTTTTTTTCGGCGGCTTGTGCGGCTTTCTCTTCCTTGCGGTCGTGGGTGATTTGCTCGGCTGCCTTTTTTTGCTGCATAGCAGGTTTAAACTTCTGAATGAGCAGGTTGTAGGCCTCGTCGCTGATTCTGGCGTTGGGGTTGTTTTCCACTTCAATGTCGTTCTTCTTCAGGAAGTCGACAGCTGTCTGCATTCCGATGTTTAAGTCTGATACTGCTTTTCTGATTTTTATGGGCATATAATTATTTTAAGTTATTTCTCCGTTGGTTATCTAATCTCGTGCGCTTTGTGAATTGCCTTTGCCATTCAGCGTGCAAGTGCAAGTGCGCGTGCTTATTCTTCGTCGAATTCGGCCTTAAGCACGGCGATCAAATTGTCCACGGTGCTTTCTTCGAGGTCGGCCTTATCGATGAGTTCCTGTCGTGGCGTGTGGAGCACGGCTCTTGCTGTGGCGCAGCCCATGTTTTTGAGCGCTTCAATCACCCACTCGTCGATTTCGTCCTTGAACTCGTCCAGGTAGATGTCGTCCTCGCCCTCGCTTTCAATATCGCGGTAAACGTCAATCTCGTAGCCGGTGAGCATGATGGCGAGCTTGATGTTCAAGCCTCCCTTACCAATTGCAAGCGACACTTCCTCGGGGCGCAAAAACACCTCTGCGTGTTTTTTCTCCTCGTCGAGGCGGATAGAGGAGATTTTGGCGGGACTGAGCGCGCGCTGTATGAGGAGTTGTGGATTGCTGGTGTAGTTGATGACGTCGATGTTCTCGTTGCGCAGTTCCCTCACGATGCCGTGGATACGTGCGCCCTTCACACCCACACATGCGCCCACTGGGTCGATGCGGTCGTCGTAGCTCTCCACCGCAATTTTTGCGCGCTCGCCAGGGATGCGGGCCACAGCGCGAATCACGATGAGGCCGTCGTGAATTTCAGGCACCTCGAGTTCGAAGAGGCGGCGCAGGAAGTTCTCGCATGTGCGCGACACGGTGATTTTTGGATTGTTGTTCTTGTTGTCCACATTGTAAATTACGGCGCGCACAGTTTCGCCCTTGCGGTAGATGTCGGTGGGGATTTGCTGGTCCTTTGGCAGGAGCAGCTCGTTCTTCTCGTCATCGAGGAGGAGCACTTCGCGTTTCCACACTTGGTACACTTCACCGCTCACCAGTTGGCCTTCCTGTGCTTTGAACTGGGTGTAGATGGCGTCCTTTTGAAGGTCAAGAATTTTACTTGCCAAAGTTTGACGCAGGTTGAGGATGGCGCGGCGGCCGAATTTAGCGAATTCAATTTTTCGTGTATGCTCTTCGCCCACTTCGCAGTCGGGGTCGGGGCTGTCGGCGTCGTTGCGTGCATCGGTGAGTGCGATTTGCCGGTTAGGGTCTTCCACCTCTCCGTCGGGCACCACCTCGAGGTTCTGGTAGATTTCGCAGTCGCCGTTGTCGGGGTTCATAATCACGTCGAAGTTCTCGTCGCTGCCGAAAATTTTCGCCAATACGCTTCGGAACGACTCTTCAAGCACACTGATCA
>DLLC01000030.1:8562-12830 GCA_002476625.1 Porphyromonadaceae bacterium UBA7572
ATCATAGTGGTCTTGTCGATTTTCTTCAACTCTTTAAATTCTTTGAAACTGTCGGTCAAACTTATAGTTTCGGTTTCTTTCTTAGCCATAGTGTGAAGTTAAAACTGTATGATGTTTTTTGTATATTTTATTTCGCTGTATTTATAGTTGAGGTCTTCGTCCACCATTTCGGGGCGTTTCTTGCCCTCGAGTTTCACTTTCTTGGTGATGGTGAGCACAAAACCATCCTGGTCGGCGCTTTTCAGCGTGCCTTTGAGTTTCTTTCCGTCGGCGGTAAGCACTTCCACGCTGCCTCCGATGTTCTTTTGGTAGTGCTGTGGCACCTTGAACGGATCGCTGATGCCGTAGCTGCCCACAGTCAGCTCGTAGTCTTCCACGTCGCGGTCGAAGTGGCTGAGCACCTTGTTGTTGAGCTCGACGCACTGGTCGATGGTCACGGAGCCCATGCTGTCGATAGCCACATCAATCACATTGTCGGCGCTCACTTTCACCTCCACCAGGAAAAGGTCGGATCCATCAAGGGTGGCATTGATGAATTCGGTAAGTTCTTGCTTGTTGATCATGCTTTATGCGTATATATAAATAAAAAAGAAGAAGCTGCAGAGCCTCCTCTAATCGTAACGGGTGCAAAGTTAGTGAAAAAAACGCTTGTGTGCAACGGTACGCTGCCAAGCCCATCGAATCCACCGAATACCACGCCGAATATTTATAAATAATTAATTAAATAAAATAAAAATTAACATATCTTGTTTGATTGTCCGGCCGGGCATTATTCGTACTGGGCAAGGGCATCGCGGAGGGCAGACACGATTTGGGCTTTCAGCTCGGGTGGGGTGAGCACCTCTATGTTGCTGCCGTGCGACAGGATTTCCTGGTAGAGGTCGTAGGTGAGCAGCATGCGGTAGCGGAATATGGAGTAGGTGTCGTGCACCTCCTCGCTTTGTGAGCTATGAAGGGGCAGGGCCCGGAAGTATTTTGCCTGGGTGGCGCTCACCCGCAGCGCAATGTCCTTAGGCTCGCTTTGGTTGGTGATGATGCCGAAGCTGTGTTTGAAGAACGCCTCGGGATTGAAGCCTTCGGGCATCTTGAATGTGGCGCTGGATATGTTGAGGTGGCTCATTCTGTCGAGCGAGTAGGTCTTGATTTTGCCGTCGGCCACGTTGTGGCCGATCACATACCATAGCTGCTTGAATATCTTCACGAAATAGGGGCAGATGATCACTCCGGTAGAAGGCTGCGAGCGTGTGTAGGTGCGGTAGTCAAACACGATGCGCTTGCCTTCACGCATGGCTTGGATCACCACAGGCAGGTGCTCACGCGCCGAGGGCACGTCCTCCACGATGATGCGCCCGGAAAGGTCGCGCGAGCTGCTGAGCATACCGCTCATGGAGAAAGTGTCGAGCAGCCAGTGGTGCATGCGGCAGTCGGCCTCGCTGCCGTCGTTCTCGATATAGTATTCAAAGGTGGATCGGTTACACTGAATGTTGATGTTGAACATTTCTTCAATGGCGTTACGGTAGTTGAAGAAAGTGCGACGGGGAATGGGCGCCCCGTCGCCAAGAGTCGATTTGCACCACAGGCGGTTGATTTCACCGAGGGTGATGTGCCGGTGGCTCTCGATGGTGTCCACGATCCACACATATATAGCTATCTTGTTGCGTGCCATAGCGGTCTGATAAATGCCTTTTTCATAAAACGGCGTGTATTTTTTGAGTTTACATGCGCTTGCTTGTGCGGAGCATCAGCAGGCCAATCACCGTGAACGCCGCATTGAAGAGCAGCAGCTCGAAGCTCATGGTATAGTGGCAGTAGGTGAGAAGTGCCCATTGGAGCACCCAGCTGATGGCAGGCGAGAGAATGCACACCACTGGCACCCACTTGTCGCGCACCTGACCCTTGATGAACATGCCATACACAAACAAGCCGAGGATTGGGCCGTAGGTGTAGCTTGCGAGTGAATACACAGCGCTGATGGCGTCCTGGCTGCTGATAACGTAGAACACGTATATCACGATGCCCATCATCACCGCCATGCCCACATGCACCATCTTGCGTGTGGTGGCCATATTGGGGTCGTCGGCTTTTTTATCGAGAATATCGACGGTGAACGAGGTGGTGAGGGCGGTGAGGGCAGAGCCGGCGGCAGAATAAGCTGCCGACACAAGGCCTACGATAAAGAGGATGCCCACTATCACGTTCATGCCAGGGTGGAACGCCACTAAGCCGAAGATTTCATCGGTCTTTTCGTAGCTAATGCCCTGGTTAGCCACAAACAGCGAGAGAATGGTGCCAAGCACGAGGAACAGGCCCACCACGAATATTTGGGTGATGCCGCTCACGATGAGGCCTTTCTTCGACTCTTTCACGTTTTTGCTGGCGAGGGTGCGCTGCATCAGGTCCTGGTCGAGGCCTGTGGTGGCTATCACCATAAAGATGCCGGCGAGGAACTGTTTCCAGAAGTAGGTGCCCTCACTGGGGTTGTCGAAGAAGAAGATACGCGACTTTTCGCTGCTGCCCACCGCGGAGCAGAGGGCGCTGAAGTCGTAGTGGAGCGCATTAGCCACAAATACGATGCACAGCACAACGCTGAGAATAAGGCAGATACTCTTAAGCGTGTCGGTCCAGATCACTGTTTTCACGCCGCCTTGCAGCGTGTAGAGGAAGATAAGCGCGATAGTGGCAATCACGTTCACGATGAAGGGAATGCCAAGCGGGGCGAACACGAGCGTCTGCAGTGTGACACACACCACGAAGAAGCGCACCGCGGCACCAAGCATCTTGCTAACGAAGAAGAACCATGCGCCGGTCTTGTGCGTCTTGCCGCCGAACCGCTCTTCCAGATAGCCGTAGATGGACACGAGATTCTTTTTGAAGAACATGGGTACCAGCACGTAGGCGATGACGAAATAGCCTACGGCAAAGCCGAGCACCATTTGCATATAGCTGAAGCACTTGGTTTCCACCATGCCGGGCACCGACACGAATGTGACGCCGGATATGGGCGCGCCAATCATGGCTATGGCCACGATATACCATGGTGCCTCACGGCCACCCGTGAGGGCTGTGCTGGCATCGCTTTTGCGCGATGCGAACCACGAAACGAGGAAAAGGAGAATGAAGTAGCCAACGATGGTGGCCAGAACTATCCAGGGAGTTGTCATTTTTGATGTTGAGAATGTTAGGGGGTTATGTGGTTAATGTCTTATATGGCGGCAGCGCTGTTGTGGGGCGGCTGTCGGTGCCATTTGTTGTTTGAGGATTACTCAGAGTAGATTAGATATGGCTTGCGTTGCTTCTTGAACTTGTCCACATCGCCTTGCCATGAGGCCTTGATGTCGGCTGCGCTCACGCCCGCCTCAATCATTTCAGCCACCTTGGTGGTGCCCATGAGCAGGTTGAAGAAATTGCGTTTGCCCGTCTTCAGGTAGAACTGCTTCCCCTGTCGGTGCAAATCCTGGTAAGCGTCCACCACATATGTGAGATCGATGCCTCGCGCTATCACATCTTCATATTTCATGCCTCGCAAGTCCACGCCGTGGCACAGCTTGTCTTGCTGTGGCGGAGTCTTTGCGCCGAAGCGGCTGGTGGGGGTGAACTCGAATGGACGGAGGGTCATGTCGGGGTGGCCGTAGCACTGGAAAGGGAAGTCGGTGCCACGCCCAAGGCTCACGGTTGTGCCCTCAAAGTAGCATATAGAGGGGTAGAGGTAGATGCTCAGCATGTTAGGGAGATTGGGCGATGGAGCCACAGGCAGGGTGTAGCGTGTCTGGTGCGTGTAGTTAAGGCAAGGAATTACGGTGAGATTCACCTTCTTGCCATCTTTGAGCCACCCTTCACCGTTGGCCATCTGCGCTATCTCGCCCATGGTCATGCCATGCACGGTGCACATGGGGAAGCGGCCTACGCCACTTTTCAGCTCCATGTCGAGGATAGGACCGTCCACATACATGCCGTTGGGGTTCGGGCGGTCGAACACCACGAAGTCCTTGCCATAGTCGGCGCAGGCCTCCATCAGGTTCGCCATAGTGATATAATAGGTATAGAAGCGCAGTCCCACGTCTTGAAGGTCGGTCACCAGCACGTCGAATTTGTCCATATTCTCCTTGCTTGGGCGGTTGGTCTTGCCGTCGTAGAGCGAGGCGATGGGGATGCCCGTTTTCTCGTCCACGCTGCTGCTCACATGCTCTCCCGCGTCGGCCTTGCCCCGGAATCCGTGCTCAGGCGAGAAGATCACGGTCACGTTCAGCCCATGGTCAAGCATCACGTCG
>DLLC01000030.1:12859-67506 GCA_002476625.1 Porphyromonadaceae bacterium UBA7572
CATCACGTCGAGCACGTGCTTGCCTTTGGTGGTGATGCCAGTCTGGTTGCTTAAAAGCGCGATGCGCTTGCCTTTGAGCAGAGGCACATACTGATCGGTTCTGTCGGCCCCAAGCACCACCGATGATGATGTGGAGGGCGAGCTGGTGGTCTGGACTTCTGTCTTCTTCTGCTGTGCCGCACAAGCTGCCACCGTGGTGAGCATGGCGATCGAGAGAAGCGCGAGTTTCAATAATCGTGTCATAAATGTCGTAGAAGGTGTAAATGTATTAATTGTCGCTCGCAAAGATAATGAATATTTATTACAAACGGCCTTTTTTATGTGCGGAAATTTGTGGCGGGAGATTTGGGTAATCATGCAGGATGTGGTGTTTTTAAGGGTTATTTAGGTTTTGATAGCGGTATGTTTACCGAAATTCAGTGAATTATCACTAACTTTGCAGCGCAAAAAAAAACATATTAGAGCACATTATAATAAACATCTGATAAATGCGACAACCATCCGCCGATAAACTCCAGCGCCGCCGCAAAGCGGACAATATTCAGAAATTCACAGTCAAGGCCGCCGCTCCTCTGCTTCAAGCCGCCGCCACTGTGCTGAAAGATCACAAACCCACCAAACTCAAGTCGATGCTGCGCCATCATCAGTTTGCCATCAATGGCACGCCAAGCTCGCAGTTCGACCGTCCGGTGAGCGCCGGCGATGAACTGTGGGTGAATTTCGACGGCTCGTTTCATGTGTTCTCGCACCCTAAAGTGAAGTTGGTGTATGAAGACCCCGACATTATGGTGGTGGACAAGGCCTACGGTATGCTCTCCACCGCAGCCGGCAACAATATCAAGGACGAAACCGTGTACAATGTGCTGCGCAAGTATGTGAAGCTCCGTAGCGAGCATGCACGCGTGTATATGGTGCACCGTCTCGACCGCGACACATCGGGCTTGATGATTGTGGCGCGCACAGCGAAGGCCCGCGAGCGCTTTCTCACCCAGTGGTCCACGCTGCTTCTCGAGCGCAAATACGAGGCGATAGTGGAAGGCGTGGTGGAGCAGGACATGGGGCTGGTGCAAAACTATCTGATGGACGCCGACAACTATGAGGTGGTTTCGACCGACGACCCGAAAGAGGGCGGAGAACTGGCGAAGACGCGCTACAAGGTGCTGGACCGCTCCTCGCGGTTTACCAGGGTGGAACTCTCGATGCACCATGGCCATAAAAACCAGCTCCGCGTGCACATGAAGGACTTGGGACATCCCATTAGTGGCGACCGGAAATATGGCGGGCACGCCAATGGCATTCACCGCCTTGCGCTCCATGCCACGCGCCTTAGCTTTGAGCACCCTATCAGTGGTAAAAAGATGACTTTTGAGTCGGGCATGCCAGCAAACTTTCTCACGCTCCTCCGCTAAACAGGCTGTAGGTATAATTGATTAACCACGAATTTCAAAAATTTATACGAAAGTTTTTAAGAAACCATTTTCGTGCGGTTTGTGAAATTCGTGGTTTTATGTGTATAGCCCACATCTGGACATTGGTGATGATAGAATGTGGTGCAGCCCGGCGGTTTCACAACTGCCGGGCTGCTGGATATAATAGGAAAAATGAACAAGTTAGTGGTTTTTCATGGCTGTCGCTTTGATGCAAGCACTTCCGGAAGAGCGGGCGGTGCTTAGAGCATCATGATGCGCATGTGGGCTTTCGGATAGCGAAGCACAAGGCAGCTGGCCTCTGTGAGCACGAGCGCGTCCACGTTGCGCACACCGCTGGCCTTCAGGTTGAGAGCTTCGGTGCTGAATGGTATGTGACAATATTTTTGCAGATACTCAGGGTCGATGACCATACCGTTGTCAGCCATTCCCACTTCGTCGAACACCTCGCTCAGCAGCACATAGAGCGTGCCGAATTTCGAGCGCAGCTCACTGAAGTCGATACCCCATTTCACCACATTCTCTCCGGCAGTCACCACCTTGGAGTATTCTAATTTGTTGAGCCTGCCAATCAATCCGCTGCCGCCGATGAGGATTTTGCGCTTGCTTCCGGCGTTGCCGGTGAACGCCTCGCGCATCATGTCCACCACCTCGTTTTGGGTAAACTGGTCGCTGTCGTAGTTGAACACCTTGCCAGCCTGGTACCAGATGCCGCCTGTGAGCATGATGCTTTCTTTTTTCGCCGGGTCCCAGAGCTTTTTCTTCACTCCGAACAGAAACGACTTCTCCATGCCCAGGCGCATATCATAGATGGCGGCCTCTTCCTGGTCGCTCATGTCCCAAGGCACCTCCTTGTTGCCCATCTTCATAAGCGTGCTCTGTTCAATCTGGCATTTGAAAATTTGGCAGTAGTTGCGCGCCTTTTGAGGGAGGGCCTCAAACTGTGGCGACATTACGTCGAGCTCACTGGCGGCACGCCCCATGCGAATGAGCGTGTTGTTGGCAGGGATTGCTGGCACGCAGCCTTCCGTGTCGGCCACCTTCACGCCATTCACCGGCATCACCCAAATGCCGCCATCGTTGTCTTCTTTCTTCACCACATAGAGCACAAGGTCGTTGGTTGATAGGGTGGCGCCATCTGGCTCATAGCCGCTCACACCCTGCACTAAAATGGTGTCGCTCACGTCGAACATCTCATTGTTTGTGGTCATGATTTTCACTTTAGTGAATTTGGAAGGGTCGCCGTCCTTTGTGCTTGGGGCGGGGTTCGCCACCTTCATCTTTGCCGTGGTGGGCTTGGTGTCCACATTGTAGTAGTCCACCGTCATGCTTCCCGACCTCTTTGCGCCGGCGCATCTCGAAAGCTGATCGACGGGCGTGGCCATAGGCCGAATTTTCACGATTTGACTGTCGATTTCGTTGAGAAGCAACTCTGGAGAGGCCTCTCTTGTCACATCGGTGGAGAGCGGGCCGTCCACCACATGCTTACCGCCAGCCACACCAGCCACCAGCGCCATTGCGAGCGTGGCTTGTCCATCGCTCATTGCGCACGACACCATCAGTAGGCAGAAGGTGAAAAGAAGCAGGAGAATGAGTTTGAAATTTGCTTTCATCCATTTGATTTTTTGTAGGAGTTTGTTTTTCATTTTGCGTGTAGTTAAAAAGATGAATATAAAAATAAAGGGTTGGAAAAAAGGCTCGTTGATGGGGCTGTCAGTCCCACACGCTCCTTTTGCGGTATCGCGGAAAGGTGGCAGGCTCGGTGTGCGCCTCTTCGACTGACGCGGGCTGCGTCACTTGCTCTATTTTCTCGTTGCGTCCACGGAGGTATCCCTCGGCCTCAGCGTTCTTCACTTCTTCATCGTGATTCACGGCGTGAGAGAGAATGCTCACGGTGGCGTCGTCAAACTCGCCTTTCCCGATTTTATCGATGAGCTGGCGCACTTGGCTGTTGGTGGCATCGTCGAGCTGGAGTCGGCTTGCGCACTCCTCCCACTGCTTCTGCTGTGATGTGGCAGAGTCGGTGGTTTGTGTTGTTTGTTGTGTGTTCTCGTTCATGGTTTGAATTAAAAATTTAGATTGTTGTGATTGATGCTGCAAAGTTAGAATGACTTGCCCATTCAAATCAACGTCAATTTGGCTTGCCAGCTGCTGCGGGAGGCTTTTTTATGGTATTTGCTCGGGTGGCTGAAAATGTGTAACTTTGTGGATATAAACATACTATTCAAACAGTTTTATTATCACTATCGATATTATTATTTTATGGAAAAATTAGTCATCAATTCTTTTGAGGAATTTGAATCATATCTTGGTAAAGAACTTGGCACTTCAGAGTGGCTTGAGATTGACCAGGATCGTATCAACAAGTTTGCCGATGCCACTCTCGACCACCAGTGGATTCACGTGGACGTGGAGCGTGCAAAGCAGGAAAGCCCTTTTAAAAGCACCATTGCTCATGGCTACCTCACGCTCTCGCTTCTTCCTTACCTCTGGGGGCAGATTATAGAGGTGAACAATATATCCATGCTTGTGAACTACGGGATGGACAAGATGCGCTTCGGCCAGGCTGTGGTCACTGGCAGCCGGGTTCGCATGACCGCCAAGCTGCACAACATTCAAAATCTGCGCGGTATTGCCAAGACGGAAATTGAGTTTAAGATTGAGATAGAGGGCCAGCGCAAGCCCGCGCTTCAGGGCATTGCCTCATTCCTCTACCACTTCAAGTAAATAAAACTTGTAGAAGCATAACAACAGCGGGTAAGCCGTGCGCTTGACACGATTCAAGCCAAGGCTTGCTCGCTGTTTTTTTTCGTTATTTCAAACTTTTTTTGATTATTGCTGTCCGCTAAAAAATTTCCTGTGAATTTGAAATCGATTGGGGGTGGCGCGTTCTCATAGTGTAAGCTGAGAGCCATTGAACAGCCCGATAGAGTGGAGACCATTGGATCCAGCGCTTTCTTGTGGAGCACTTCGGCTGTAAAGTTGAGATTGCCCACGTCGCTTAAAATGGTGGAGAAATACGCCTTTTCCCACTGGGGGTGAGCGAAATCTCTTTGCCCGACGATATAGTGGACGTGTACACGTTAGCTGGGCAGACTGTGTATGGTGGCAGCTATGGAAAAAATCATTTGCCTACTGGTGTGTATATCGTGAGAAATGCACAGAAGGTGAGGAAAATGGCACTCTGACCGCCATGCGGCATAAGTGTAGCTTCTTGTGAAGCGTGATAATAGAGAGAGACCACGCCATAAAATTCTCTGGCGTGGCCTCTCCTTTGTTTTTTCTTGAATTACTGCATCAGGCGGCAGTTGGCATCGCGGGCAAAACTGATGCTGAGACTTGCCCGGTGCTTGAGCCACGCTGTGTGGTAGTAGCTCGCGTCATCGCCGTAGAATCGCTTTAGCGCATACCATGCTAAGATCTGAGTCACGTCGTCGCGCATCACATCAGGCAATGACTCTGGGTAGGGATTGAAAAAACGGAACTCGATAGTCACGTTCTTGTCTTCGAGGTTGGCGTTGAAATTTGAGAAACTAATATATGCCATGTATCGGCAGCGCAGGTCGTCGAACCCCTCTTTCACTCGCGTCATACACAGCCGTTGCAGGTCGGGCGTGAGGCGCTTGGCCTCAGGGTGTATGATGCAGTGCCATGCGCTCTCGGCGTAGATGATGTTGAGGATTTGCTCTTTGTCGATGTTCACCACAAGTGTGTGGCGTGGTAGTTGTGTGCTGGTCATGATAATTGAATTATGGATGTGTTAAGATTGGGTGAGATGTGCTTACGTTAGCGAGGCCGCTTAGCCACAGCGCAGGTTTGCAGCCTTTGCCGTCTGGCTTTTCTGCACCGCAGTATGCCGCGCTTAGCCTGCCTTGTCGTGAAAAAGAACCTGCTTGCCCGCGAGTGGAGCAGCACAAAGTCGAGGGCTTTTGCGATGCTCATGCCGGGGTGGAGCGATGTGAGTGTGGCTACTTTCTCACAAATCTCATTCCACATGCTTTCACGCAGCTCGCTGCGGAATGCCGTGTGCTCGCCGGAGAGTATTTGGCACACCACTCGGTAGGCGCGGTGAAAACTCAGGTTGTAGTGTGGCTGGCCATTGGCTATGGTCCAGTTGAGGGCACTGCTGTGCGGTTCGGGTACCCGGTTCTTAATCATAAAGTCGAGTGCTTCGTTGTAGATGCTCAGAAACTCCTTGTCTCTCGCAAGGCAGTTTTCCTTTTTTGTGTTGGTGTCGTTCATTGTGTGTGATTGATGGTTTTAAAGCGTTGTGGAAGCGGAGTGTGGCGCAAAGTTAGTTTACTTTTTGAGGTCGCACTTGCCTTTTCCGACCACAAAGATAATACAATTAAAGGGTAATTTGCAAACAAAGTGAGGTAAAAATACCATAAAATGGTACATTTTTTTGCAAAAAAAGCGGAAACGGTGTGTAGTCCGTTTCCGCAATATGAGGTAAAATTAATTACTTATTCAGTTCGTTCACAATGTCGTTGATGGCTTGCTTTCCTTTCTCTTTGGCCTGCTCCACCACCTTGTCCACCACTTCGGTGCCTTTTTCTTCCGCTTTGGTCTTGATAGAGTCGAGTGCTTCATCAATGGCTTTACTGTCGATGCCCAATTCCTCGGCTTTTTGCTTGCCCAATTCAATGGTGGTGTCGATGGTCTCCCTTACCACGCTTGGCGCTTTCTGCCGTTGTTTATCGATGTATTTGTCGGCAATCAGGGCGAGCTCGTCCTTGTCGAGCGTGAACACATGGCCAAACATCCCGAATCCCACCGAGAGCGAGAACTCGCCAACCTTCACCTTCGCCTTGTTGAAGATGAAATAGTCGTCCACTTCAATGCTCTGCTCAATCAAGCCGCGCACCAGCTTGGAAGTGGAGTATTTCACGGTACCATCGAGCGTTTCGGTATCGGCATCCGAGCTTTTACTCATCTGCTCAATGATGTAGTCGGTGGTGCGCTCTGTGATCGTGTCCACATATTCGTCTCTCGACGGCTTCGTGAGCATCATGATGCAGATCACAATCAGTGCCACGATGAGCGTGACGGTGGCAGTTTTGCTCTTTTTTGATTTGCCTTGCTGTGAGTCCTCATCAGGGGCGTAGGCGTATCTTCGCGGCTGCTCCTGTGGGCGCGGAGTGGGTTCTGTGTAGTAATCCTGCTCTTCTGATGTGGGAGGCTCGGGGGGAGTGTCGTAGTCTGCAGTAGGGACTTCGGGCATGATTGCGTCGGCCAGTTCGGGCACGGAGCAAGCCACTTTCCAGTCAGGCATACCCTTATGCCACACTAAGGTGTGGGCGGTGATGCCTTGCTGCTTGGCTTCCTCGAGCGTGAAAGGCCCGAGGCGCACATCGTTTTTTATAATATAGATTTTCATGCCCCAAAGATATATAAAAAATCAATAGGAGGTATGAAAAAAACTTTTAAATAGGCTTTTTCAGGAAATCCTGGAACGCCTGTTTGTAGCTGTCGCCAATGGGAATGTAAACGTCGCCGAACACGATGCGGTTACGCTCTATTTCACGGATTTTACTCTTTTGCACTATGAACGACCGGTGCACTCGGATGAAGCGCGACGACGGTAGCATTTCCTCCATAGTCTTCATGTTGATGAGCGAGACCACGGGCTTGGGCGACTCGTCGGTGTAGATTTTCACATAGTCCTTCAGTCCCTCTATGTATTTGATGCCATCGAGGCGAATCTGGATTAGCTTGTACTCGCTCTTCACGAATATGCTTTTCATGTCGTTGTCGTCTCTCTCTGTGCCGCCACTTTGCTGGCGCACGAGCGAGAACCATTGCAGCGCCTTGTTGCATGCCGCCAGAAAGTCCATGTAGCTGATGGGCTTGAGCAGATAGTCGAGTGCGTTGATGCGGAAGCCATCGAGCGCATATTGGTCGAATGCCGTGGTAAACACTATCCGGGTGTGCTCCGGTATCATTTTCGACAGCTCCAAGCCATTGATTTCGGGCATTTGTATGTCGAGAAACGCCACGTCCACGGCTTCTTTTGCCATCCCCTTCATCGCCTCTATGGCGCTGCTGTATTTCCCGGCAAGCTGCATAAAGGGGATTTTTTCCACATAGCTGGCGAGCAGCTCTACTGCTAAGGGCTCGTCGTCAACGATTGCGCATTTCAGAGTCATAGGTGTAAATTTTAATGATTGAATAATATTCCTTTCCGTCGGGCGAAATTCCCCGTTTCCATTCGTGCCTTCCGCCGCCATACATCAGGTTGAGCCGCTTTTGCACCTGCTCCAGCCCGATGCCAGAGCCACTCTTGTCGTTCACGCTTTTCGGGTGGCAACTGTTGCGGATTTCGCATGTGATTACACCGTCGGTTTCCGCTATTTTAATGAAGATGTAGCTTGGCTCCGATGGAGCGATGCCGTGTTTGAAGGCATTCTCGATCAGCGATATGAAAATCAGAGGCGCGATGGGCGTGGCGTCGTTCTCGTCCACACTGATGTCGGTGTTCACGCTCACCGTTTGGCTCACCCTTATCTTCATCAGCTCAATATAGTTGGTGATGAAAGCCACCTCTTTACACAGAGGCACAAAATTCTGCTGATTGTCGTAAAGCACATGGCGCAGCAGCTTGCTCAACTCCTGCACTGCGCCCTGCGCCTTGTCTGGGTCGATGGCGATGAGGGCGTAGATGTTGTTGAGCGTGTTGAGCAGAAAATGCGGGTTGAGCTGGTTGCGCAGGTTGCTCAGTTCAGCCTCGCTCCTTGCCTTCTCTGCCTCGCGGCGCAAGTCGTCGGTGCGCTTCCAGTGCTGTGACATGCGTATTGCCATTGCCAAAGTCACCAGTAGCCCCATCAGAATGCCCTGCCAGATGAGAAACATGGGCGGTGTGCCGTGACCAGGTCCACGGCGTGGCGGCGGAGCAGGCTGCATGTGCGCCATCAGTTCCCACCACACGTTGTGAAGCATCAGCGCCATTATTATCAGTGCCACATTACCCCAGAGGAAACGGCTTCGCTTATGCTTGAGGTAAAGTTTTGGAATGAGTAGAAAATAGTTGATGTAGAACACCGCCATGTAGCACAGCGTGGGGCCAAGCGAGCGGAAGGTGTGTTGCAGCCGCTCGTCGAAGGCTTCTGAAGGGCGTAGTATTGCAGGGACGAAAATCACAAGTCCCCAGCACATGATGTGTGTGAGCAGGTTCCTTTTGTCGATGTATCCTTTT
The DNA here is from genome assembly GCA_002476625.1 of Porphyromonadaceae bacterium UBA7572. Lineage (GTDB taxonomy): Bacteria > Bacteroidota > Bacteroidia > Bacteroidales > Muribaculaceae > Sodaliphilus. The sequence goes on from DLLC01000030.1 coordinate 21,482, forward strand.
TCCACAGTTCGTAGGTATTGCTTAACAGTTCTTTTTATTAGTCTGCGCCAAAGTTAAAAAAAATTGCTGTCACCGTCAAAGCACAATAGACGATTGCGCCTATTTTATAGACAAAATGGGCGTGTGGAGCAATATGGCGCTCCAAACACATGAAAATGATGCCGAAGTCACCTTTTAATGGATTAAAAGAGCAGGGATGCGGCATTCCGCGTCCCTGCTCTTCTGTAATGGTTTGTAGGTGTGGGCGCTTATTCCTTGGTGACGCGTTCAAGCCACTTCACCATGCCGAGCATAATGCCGGCCGAGATGAAGCATACTACGATGAACACGCCCCAGCACTGCCACAGGTCAATCTTGTTGTACATGATGGCGCCGATGGGCAGAAGCATGTTGCCAAGGGCGGTGGTTCCGAGCCATAGGCCCTGGCACAGACCGAGCATACTCTTGGGTGCCACTTTCGACACAAACGACAGGCCGAGCGGAGAGATGAACAATTCTGCCACGGTGAGCAGGAAGTAGGTTACAATCATCACCCATGCACCAGCTTTCATGCTTTCGCGCGCGCCCGCTTCCATTGCGGTGAACGCCTCGCCTGAGGGATACCCCGACACGTAGGAGAACACGGCGAGGAATGCGTAGGCCAGACCGGCGATGGTCATGCCGATGGCTATTTTCCGTGGTGTGGAAATTTCTTTACCCTTCTTGCTGAGGCTGCCGAAAATCCACATGATCACAGGGGTGAGCACAATCACGAAGAAGGGGTTCACTGCCTGCCAGAATTCTGGTGGGAATTGGCCTGTCTTCACAAAGTCGCGGGCGAAGAAAGAGAGCGAAACGCCGTTCTGGTGGAAGGAGAACCAGAAGAAGATCACCACGCCAAGCACTGCGAAGAGGGCATACAGGCGCTGCTTGAGTTCTTTGGCTTGTGTTGCCTTTTCCTCGGCTGTGTATTCCACTGCGGCCTTTTCTTTTTTACCTGGTGTTGGGAACAGTCCACGCTTCCAGATGAAAATGCCTAAAGAGAGCAGCATTGCCACCACTGAGGCGATGAAGGCAAAGTGCACGCCTTGGTTAAACACTTCAAGATAGCTTTGGCACACATCGGCAGATGGCTGTGCGGTGATGCCTGCTTGCGACAGGTATTTCACAAGGTTGGCAGAGTCGTCGGCGTTGAGTGGGCCAGCAAGGAACTTGTGGCACAGTGCAGGCAGCTCGGCCACATACTTGTAGCCGCTCAGCCCCAGCCACCAGCTACGGAGCAGTGGCGCCACGAATGGGGCGATGAGGCCACCGATGTTGATAAACACATAGAAAATCTGGAAACCGCTGTCGCGCTTGCCTTTCACTTTCTTGAGCGCTTCTTCGCCTTCTGCGGCAGCCTTTGCCTCCATGTCGTCGTACATTTGGCCCACGATGGCTTGGAGGTTGCCTTTAAACAGGCCGTTGCCAAAGGCTATCAGCACAAGTGCGGCGCAAGTGAACACCAGGAGTGCTGTGGCGTTGTCGCTGGTGGAGGTGATAGGTATGGCCAGGCCCACATAGCCGAGCGCCATTATCACGATACCGGTCATGATGGTGCCTTTGTAGTTTTGCGTGCGGTCGGCGATGATGCCACCTACGAGGCTGAGCACATAGATGCCTGCCAAGAACACGGAATAGACTGTAGCCGCGGTGGCGTCGCTCAGGCCAAACTTTGAACAGAGGAAAAGGGAGAGGACCGCTGCCATGATGTAATAGCCAAAGCGCTCGCCCATATTGCTGAGTGCTGCGGGGATCAACCCTTTAGGATGACTTTTAAACATAATTTGGATAGTGTTAGGGTTATTATTAATTAGTTTTCTTGTTTGCGCTTGCTGTGTGAGGTGGCGTGTGGCGCCGCTGCGCTTAGCTTTGCTCCTCTTTCATCTTGAAGGCGAGGGCGTAGGTGCGAATTTGCTTGATCATAGCCAGCAGGCCGTTACTCCGGGTGGGGGAAAGGTGCTCGTGTAGTCCGATTTTGTCGATGAAATAGAGGTCGGCGTCGAGTATTTCCTGTGGCGTGCGTCCGCTTAGCACACGCACAAGCATGGCGATGATGCCTTTCACGATGATGGCGTCGCTGTCGGCCTGGAAAGTGATCACCTTGCCATCGTAGTCGGCCTGGAGCCATACCCGGCTTTGGCAGCCCTCGATGATGTTGTCGGCGGTTTTGTATCGCTCGTCGAGTGGTGGCACGGCGTTGCCCATACCTATGATGTAGGCATAGCGGTCCATCCAGTCGGTGAAGCCTTCAAATTCTTCAATAATTTCGTCTTGTATGTCGTTGATTGTACTCATGATGCTTTAGGTGGTGAGAGGAATCTAATTGTATCGCACTTGCCATAAGTGCACATTATCCCATTCTAAAATCCAAAATTAATAATTATTTCCCACTTATCCAAATTGCCTAACTCGCTGCGTTGGTATATAAAGCGACCGACCGCCTGGCTTCTGTTGCCGGTCGGTCGGTCGTTTGTGTTATGTCAGTCGTTGTATTTTACTGTTTGGCAAAATCTAATTACTGGAATTTGATGAGGTTGTTCTTCAGCTTCACAGAGTTGAAGAACACGCTTTGCAACATTTGCTGGCGCTGGCCACCGAATCCGTAGGTGGAGGCCCACTTCTGTGCCAGTTCTTCTTGCTTCATCTTCATAGTGGCTTTCTTGCTCTTCACCACGAATGCGTAGGCTGCGCAGTTGCCAGCCCAGAAGCCCACTTGTCCAGGCTTTGCAGCGGCTGCTGCACCGATAAAGCCACCGTCGCCCTCAATGCCTGCAGGGCTTGTCATGATCACCTTGTCGGCAAACATGCTGCTGAACGAGAATGAAGTGGTGTCAACCGGTGCGTTGAATGCTTTGGCGTATTCAGCCACAGTCTTGAACTTGCCTTCGTATTGCTTCTTCATGGCGTCGGCCTTCTTCAGCGCCATAGCCTTGGCCTTGCAGAAGTCGTTCACGCTCTTGGTTTCGAGGGGGAGGAAGTCGCCGTCCACAATCTCGTCGATTGCGATAGCCACCATGGCGGTGTTGAGCTGGAATACTGTTGACACTTGTCCCTTTTCAGCGTCGTTGAGCGCCCACTTGATCACGTCGCGGCTGCCCTGAATGCCTCCAATGGTAGGCACGCTTGAGCTAAGCATCACTTCCTGAGCCTGATATTTGGCGGCCATGGCGTTCTTTGCGAAGCTGTCGGCTGTCTTGTTTTTATCGATAAACTTCTCGAGGCCGTCGTGGAGGTTGGCTGTGGTCTTCTTGCTTGCGCCCACGGTGTATGAAGCCATGTTCACCGTGTGGAACATTGATTTCTTTTGATAGGTGGTCTTCACCAGCATTGCACCTTCTTTAGCAGACTGAAACACGATGTACTTGTCGGTGGCGCTTTCAAACTTGGCGATAAGGCTGTCGGGCAGTTGTGCACCTTGCACAGGCACTGGCTGCTCTGGCATCACTTGCACGCCTTTCATCTTGCTCACGTCCTGGCCGGCGTTGAGGGCGGCGAGCACTTTGTTCTGTGCGGTCTTGTCGCCTTCCACGGTCACTTGCAGCACCTTGATGGTGTCGAGCAGTTCCTCGCTCTTCACTTTCTGGAACACTGCGTAGTTGTCGTCTTGCTTGAATTCGTGGGTGGCGTTGGCTGCTGCCGACACTGCCCAGCTTGAGAAGGCGGAGTCGCGTAGCTGCTGGCCCATTTGCTTAGCCATGGCGTCGGTGAGCTTTACCTCTTGCACGTTGCTGAACTCGTTGATGCTGCGCAGGCCATCCACGCCCTTGCTCTGCAGGGTGGCGTAAGCCTTGGCATAGAGAGCGTCGGCTGCCTTGATGTCGGCTGCGCTTGGTGCGATGGGCACTGCTATCACGTGGGCGAGCACTGTTTTTTCGCTCACTTTCCACAAGTTCTTGTATTGCTCATACACGGCCTTGATTTCGTCCTGGGTGGGCTCATACTTCTTGTCTTCAAGAGTAGTGTAGTCTTTCTTTGTGAGTTCCACGTCCATCACGTCGTCGTCGTTCTGCATTTCAAGCAGGTCGAGGTCGTTGGCCACGATGGCGTTACCCACAAACATCATTATCTTTTGAGCGCAGATGTTGTGCTCCATTTCGTTCTTGTAGGCGTCCCATTCATCCTTGTTCACGATTTGGTTGATCACCTCGTCTTTGCCCACCACCTTGTCGAGGTCGGAAGGGGCTTGAATGGTTTGTTGGCCAGTGGCTTGCACATATTGCTGTGCCCAGGCGTTGGCGCGCTGGTCTTGGTTAATCATAGCGGTGAGAAGCTCTGTGCCGGCTTCCACGCCATTGTCGTCGCTTTCTTCGTCCACGATGGTTTCAAAGGCCATCTGTCCGAGCACTTGCTGCTGGAGTTCAGCGTTTTCGGTCTTGTTTTGCTGATTCTTCTCCAAGTCTTGTGCGAAATTGAACCGCTGCTGGAATTCCTGGATGCCGATAGTCTTGTTGTCAACTTTTGCTGCGGCACTATCTCTAAAGAGAGAGTCGAGCTTAAAGAGGTCTCCGAGGACGAAGGCAGCCAGTGCGCCGCCCACTACAATCATCAGAAACACAGATCTTTTTCTAATTTTTTCTAATGCTGCCATTATTTGTTGTTTATTGTTTTTATTCTGTTTAACTTATCCGTTCTCAGGCTTTTTGCCAATGAAACACGCAAAGATAGTAATTTTCACTTGAATACACACAATTCCGAGCCAAAAAAAAGCCCCTTCTGTCGTAACACTGTGATGCCTGCGGTGGACGCTATCTTTGGCGGGGGGTGATGAGTGTGCGTTCCACCACGTCGTTGTAGCGAACGCCCCACAGATCGTAGAGGTCGAGCTGGTGGCTCAGCCGGCGAGTGAATCCTTCCCAGTCGTCGGCTTTGCCGGCCCAGGCCTTTTCTGCCAGGGCGGCGATGCGTGGAAACACTTGCAGCTCCACTTTCCATGTGGTGGGGCAGTATTCCGTCCAGCAGCACCCCTCTATACCTATCAGGTTTTGCGAGGCCTGTGCGCTTGCCGTGTCGGGCACGATCTCAAAATCATATACTTTTTTCACGCTCCTTGGCCATCGGCCGGGTGTGGTCTCGGTTTGGGTGGAGTCTTCGCTCGCGGTGAAGTAGAGACCCACGCTTGCGGAATTGATCCATTTTTGCGTGCTGTGGATTCTCGATGGCGGCATTCTGTCCCACGAGTGCCAGTTGTGAAGCACGCTTCTCTCTGTGAGCATGCCTTCGGCGCCACCGCTCCAGCCGAGCATGGTTTTCCCGTGTGAATTGATGATGCGCTGCACATGGTGCATAAAATAGGTTTGGAGTGCATGGGTGTCGGGCAGCCGGTGCGCTGCCATAAACTTTTGCGCAGTGGCAGACTCGTCCCACCACTTTGGCGCGCACTCGTCGCCGCCGGCGTGGATGTATTTTCCGGGGAATAGGTTGCACACCTCATTGAACACGTCGTCGAGGAAGCGGAACACCTCCGGTGTGGGCGCCAACACATTGTTCTGCCTGTTGTAGATACCCCACGTGCGGGCTGTGTGCTTGCTTTCGTTTGGCGTGGTGCTGAACTCGGGGTGGGCAGCCAGCACGGCCATACAGTGGCCGGGGATGTCGATTTCGGGCACCACGGTCACAAATCGCCTTGAGGCGTAGTCGATCACTTCTTTCACCTCGTCTTGTGTGTAGAAGGCCTGATACGGGCGCTTGTGGTATTCGCCGGGAAACAGCCCACGGATTTCGCCATCGCGGTAGCTTCCTTTCTCGGTGAGCTCTGGGTGGCTTTTCAGCTCTATTCGCCAGCCTTGGTCATCGGTGAGATGCCAGTGAAACACGTTGAGCTTGTGGAGCGCAATCCAGTCGATGTATTTCTTCACAAACGACACAGGGAAGAAATGGCGCGCCACGTCGAGGTGCATGCCACGATAGCCAAACCTTGGATAGTCGTTGATTTCCACATAGGGCACATGCGGAATGTCGCCTGCCCGTGTGGGGAGCATCTGCACGAGGGTTGTCACGCCCAAAAAGCACGCCTCTTCGCTCCTTCTTGATCCCGTTATGGTGATGCCGTCGTGGCTTACGGTGAGCCTGTATTGCCCCTCTTTTGCCTTGGTGCCGAAGTCGTCGGGACAGATGCGGATGGCGGCCTCAGCCTTGCTCCTTGTCATGCGCAGCGGTATGCCGAGATATTGATTGCAATAGTCGATGAGGTATTGCGCGGCCAGCGTGGCGCCATCGCCATCGGCGTAGATGCCCATGCCGCGGCTTATTTTGAATGAAGAGTCGGCGCTAACGAAGCGCACGCTTTGAGGCTTTGGCAGAATGGACAGCTGCATGGCCGTTTCTGCAGATGATGATATGGTCATAATTGCCAGCGTTATAAGTATGAGTGGAAGTTTCATGAGCGTGATGCGAAGGTGCTATGTTTGGTGTGGAAAAAGTCAATATAAAGCGGATTGCTGTTTTGCCATTAGCGCCAGTAGTCTGAGCCCGAATTATCGGATAGCTTTACAGACTGCTGGCGCATATTGTTGAATGAAAAACGAGTGTCGTGTGGTGCCTTAGAACACAAGTCCAATGCCGCCCATGATGGTGAGTTTCTGTGCCCCTAAAGAGTAGAGCACGTCCCACTGCTTGTTGAGCAGGTTGGAGGCCTTCACCCACAGGGTGAGGTACTTGTCGAAGCGGTAGCTTGCGCCAGCGTGCAGGTTCATCACATCATTCATATTGATGATGTGGAACACGGGCGCGCCCTCTGTGCTCTCTGCCACCTCGTTCTCCACGGAGTGACGCTTTCCGCGGTATTCAAAGCCGGCGCCTATGGTGAATCCTTTAAAGAGGAAAAGATTCAGGTCGGCGCTCGCCACCATCTTTGCGCGGTCGAGCCCGAGCATATAGCCTTTGTAGCTTTTGCCATATTCAAATTTGTCGTCTTGTGGAGCGTAGGTGAAGGCGAGTTTCACCTCGGCTGCAGATCGCAGCTTCATGTTCAGCGTCGCGCCCGCTTTCCAGCCCTTGCTGTCGCAGTTGAGAAGTTGTGTGCCTGCACCCCATGCGTTTGCCACGCTCTCCAGATTGTCCTTGAAGATTCCGTAGCCAAAAAATGCCTTAGCGGTGACACCGCTGAAAGGCCCGATCTTGAAGCCGGCTTCTGCGTCGATGGGAATAAAGGTGTTGCCGTAGCGGCCATTGGGGTCGAGGTAGCGGTTGATGGCGGCCATGCGGCTGAGCGTGTTGAGCCGCTTTCCGCCCTCGGCATTGGCATAGAGCGATACGCCCGGGGTGAACTCATAAGCGAGCTGCACATTGGGGGCGAGGCGGAATGCGGTGCCGTCGCTGAACGAGAGGTTCACATTCACGCCAAGGCGTGCCAGCAGATTTTGTCCGAAATAGGTGTAGAATGGCGAGAGGGTGACCATTGTGGCGCCGTCGGAAATCTTGTCGAAGGCGTGGTTGGCCATTGTGTTGATTTCGTGGTGGGATCGGTTGAGCACGTCGATTGTAGCATCCAGTCCCACGCTTGAACTTGCCTCGATGCCGTATTTCATGCCGAGAGTGGCCTGGAAATGATGCTCCTTTGCACCTTTCATCCCATTGTAGTAGAAAGGATCGATATAGTGAGCGAGGCCATTGCTCATGAATCCATTGCCGTAGCCGGCATAGTTGTAGGCAGCCCCCACTTTATAGGAGATGTCGTGGAATCTCGACACGTTCACCTTGCCATTCCATGCCCCGTGCACAGTCACGTCGAGCAGCGACTGGTCGTGCCCGAACCAGTAGCTGTTCTTGTCGGAGCTGAAGTTGTCGCCAACGATGTCGTCGGCAGAGAGGCCGTAGTAGTTGAATCGGTCGAAATGCACTTTTGCGCCGAGGCTCAGGTCGCCACCGGTGGTGGCCTTGGTCATGTCTAAGCCTATTGTGTTGTCGCAGAATTTCTGCTTGGCAGAGCTGAGAGGACTGCTGTTGCGGCCCGTCCAGGTGCTGTTGTGCTGCGCCCATGCGTCGAGTTTGAGCGTCTCGTTGTCCACAAGGCGGTAGCCTGCGCTGCCCACGAAATTGAGCTGAGTGCCGGCTCCGGCGTCGAAGTAGCCACGCTGGCTGCTGAAGCGGTGGCTTGTGCGGTAGCCGTAGGGCAGCATCGTGGGAATTTCCACGCTCACGGCGGTGGGCTCGGCCCAGTCGGTGAAGTTGATTTCCGACTTTTCGTTGCCTTTCACGGGCTTCAGCACGCGCGGAAGCGCGCTCTTCTTGGTAGCTTTCTTCACCACCGGCACAAAGTCCTTGGGGAGGGTGATTTCTTTTTGCAGATTGTCTTGTGCCAGTCCAGCCATGGCTGTGAGGGTGGCGGCAAGTATGCTCACATATATTTTTTTCATAATGCTCTGTATATCTCTACTTGTGAATATTGTAGTGCAATAGTGGTATTTCTCTCCACTACGTCTTATTTCTTCTTTTTCGACTTGCCCACCACTTTTGTCACCACTTTTGGCTTGTTGAGCGATTTGAGGCGTGAGTCAATGTCGCTGAAAATGTCTTTCTCCTTGCCTGGATAGTTGTTTTTGAGACTTTCGAGGTACTCGCGTGCGGCGCTGGGCTTGCCTTCCTTCACGAGCACGTCGCTCAGTAGGATGTAGGCGCGTCCTATCCAGTAGGTCTGTGGCGTGCCGGAGTCGAGCAATGCGTCGATGCGGTCTTCGGCGCCCTTATAGTTGCCGCGTTCCATTTCCAGGCGTGCCAGCTCGTAGGCGGCGCGTGCGCCTTGCTCGGTGTTCATGTCGGCAGAGAGCGCTTTCAAGTCGGTTTCGGCAGTGTCGAAGTCCTTTTTGCCAATGTATGCCACGGCGCGTCCGAGTTTCACTTCGTTCACTTCACTGGCGGTGAGCGAAGTGTTTTGCAGCAAGTCGCCGGCAGTGGCAATCACGTCGTCGTAGCGCTTGATGTCGGTGGCGGCGCGCATCAGTCCCATTTGAGCCACCACTTTGCTGTCGTTGTCTTTGGTGCGGCTGATGATTTGCTCATACACCTTGATGGCCTCGTCTTGCTTGCCTTGGCGCACCAGAATGTCGCTCTTCATCACTAAGGCGTCTTCAGCCCAGATAGCGTCTTCTCCATAGGTGAGCGCTTCGTTGATTTGTGCGTAGGCCTGTGTGAGGTTGCCTTTTTCGTAGTGGTAGCGGCCAATATAGTATTTAGCGGATGCCACATAGGCGCCAGTGGGATAGTCTTGCAGATACTTCTCCATTTTCACGATGCTTGGGTGTGTGGCAGTGGCGGCCTTCTCCGCGGCCTCGAAGGTAAGGCGGTCAATATCGCTCACCTCCAGTTTTGGCGCATTTGGCACGGTCTGTATGAATTCCACATATTTGTTGAGCTCGTCACGCTCGGCATATATCGACTTGAGCTCATCGGCGGCAGCCTTGGCCTCCTCGCTGGTGGGCGCATCTTTGATAACGCTCTTGTAGGTGGCGATAGCCTGTTCGGCATTGCCAAGGTTTTTCTGTATCAAAGCCAAGTGCAGCATACCTTGGCGTGCCTCGGCGTGCTTGGGGAATTTCTCGCCAAGCGCCTTGTATTGTGCGGTAGCTTCCTTGATTTTACCCATATCCTCATATGAACGTGCTATTTCGAGCATAGCGGTAGGCACCTTGGTGCTTTCCGGATATTTGGCAATCAGGTCGGTCATCTGCTTGATTTTGCTTGGATAGTCCTTCATCAGCCCTGCCATCATAGCCTTGTCGAACATCGACCCGTCGGCGTCGCCAGTGGTGTTCTCGATGGCCTTTTCGTATTGCCGCTCAGCGTTTTTGAAGTCGCCGGCGTAGTAGTAGGTGTCGGCGATGCGGTCGTAGGTGTCGCTGGTGAGGGTGGAGTCGAGCGTTCCCGACTCAAGAGCGAGCTCGAAATTCTTCCGTGCCTCCTCAAAGTTTTTTTGCTGGTATTGCGCGTAGCCGAGGTTGTAGAGCGCCTTGCCATAGTTGGCGTCGGTCTTGTCGGCCGACTTCACATACTCTTTCAGGTTGGTCACGGTGCTCTCGTAGTCACCGCCTATGTATTGTGTCTCGGCGAGCCACAGGCGGCTCTCGTTCAGGATTTTCTTGTCGTAGTTGCCCACTTTTATGGCTTTCTTCAGATAAGAGGCGGCCTCTTTGCGGTAGCCTTTCTGCATGGCTTGCACACCGAGGTTGTAGAGCACATTCTGCTTAGCCTTCAGGATGGTGGGGCTGGGCTTCTTGATGTTCTCAATGCTGGTGAGCGCGCGCTCATAGTTGTTTGTGGTGTAATAGGCGTGCACCAGGTGCTTCTCCACAGCTTCCTTGTACTTCGACATGGGGAAGTCGTTGAGGAACGTCTCGAAAAGCTCAATGTCGTTACCGAATGGGGTGGTGCTGCCCTTGCTTTGGCACACCGCATAGTTGTAGAAGGCGTTTTCTTTCACCTCCTTGTCGAAGTCCATGCCGGCCGCCTTCTCAAACGCAAGAGCGGCGAGCTTGTTCTCGCCCATTTTCAGGTGGCTCTGTCCCTCATAAAGATAGGCGCTCTGTGCCAGGTCGTCGCCACCGGTGGGCGCGGCAGAAGTAACTTGGGAGAGGTGCTCCACGGCGCTGGCATACTGGGCAGCGTCGTAGTCCATCACGCCAAGTGCGTAGGCTGCCGAGCGCATCACGGGGTCTTGCGTGGTGCTCACATATTGGTTGAGGTGCGTGCGCGCCTTGGTGGCATTGCCCTTGTGGTAGTAGCTTTCGCCCACCAGACGGTGGATTTCGGGTGCGAAATACTCGTTCACCTCGTCGCTCAGCAGGGTTTCACCCATGGCTATCACGCGGTCGTAGTCCTTGTGGTTGAAATCGATTTGGCACATGTAGTACTGGCTCTGGTAGCCCAGCTCGCCGGCGCGGTCAATGTCGGTGAACTTGGCGTAGGCGGCGTCGTAGTGCTTGCCAGCGTAGTCGATGTATGCGTTGTAGAAGCGCGTGGCATTGTCGTAGCGCTTGGTTCCTTTCAGCGTGTCGTAGAGGTAGCGCGCCTCGGCGTATTGCTCCAGTTGCAGGTTGCAGTATGCCATGCGGTAGATGAGGTCTTCGTTGAGGTCGCCGTCGAGCGCTCGCTCGCGCACCTGGCTGTAGGCCGTGAGCGCATCGCCGTAGTCGCCATGGTAGAAGTGCAGGTTGCCAATGCGCATCAGCACATCAGGCATCAGCACTGATGTGGGGTATTGGCTGGTGAAAGCGCGCAGCGAGGCCAGTGCGCCCGCCTCATCGCGCTCAAGCTGGCTCAAGGCCATATAGTAGTCGGCCTGTTCGCGCAGGGTGGCGCTTGCTGGCAGTTCCTTCACGCGCTTCATCTGGTCGATGGCGCCAGTGTAGTTGTGGCTCTCATACATGAGTTTGCCACGCTCGAAGTAGCCTTGTGCGTCGCTGCCCGTGAGCAGCGTCTGTGCTCCCATCAGAGCAGGAACAGCAATGCTGGTAGAAAGTACCACTGTTTTCAGTTTCATCATGCTTTGTATGTTTAAATCCCGCAATTCTCCTGCGGATAACCGCCGCGGCGTTTTGCGGACATAATATTATTCAATAACTATACAATAATGCAAATTTAGTTATTATTCCCAAATTTCAACTATTTGCCCTGTGCTTTTCTTTGCTTGTGCGGGCGTTTTTTTTGACGCGGGCTTTTTCGGGTGGCTGGGTTGAGGGTGAGTTATGGGAAATGTGTTATCTTTGCAGAGGAATGACAAATCAACTGCTTAAACATCTTAACGACAGACAGCGGCAGGCTGTGCAGACCACGGAAGGCCGTGTGCGCATCATAGCCGGCGCCGGATCAGGCAAGACGCGGGTGATAGCCCACCGCTACGCCTATTTGGTGAACGTGCTGGGGGTGGACCCCGGCAACATTCTGTGTATGACTTTCACCAACAAGGCCGCGCAGGAAATGAAGCACCGCATTGCCCGACTTGTGGGCGGAGGCTATGTGAACGACTATGTGTGCACCATACATGGCTTCTGCGTGAAATTCCTGCGCAAGGAAATCTATCGACTTGGCTATCCCAAGACCTTCACTATTCTTGACGATGACGACAAAAAGGCGATGGTGAAACGAGTGATGGAAGCCATGGGCATCGACCGCAAGCTGTCCACCGTGAAAAAGCACCTTGCGGTGGTGAGCGTCACCAAGGGAAAGATGCGCACCGGCTATGTGGACAAATATATGCTTCCTGGAGCGGCTGACGCCAAGCCTGGGGCAGGGCTGCAATTTTTCCACAATTACCTGAAAGAGCAGCTGCGTCTGCTGGCGGTGGATTTCGACGACTTGATATACTTCACGCTGTATATCCTTGAGCATTTTCCCGATGTGCGAGAAAAGTGGCAGGCGGATATCAACTATCTTCAAATCGACGAGGTGCAGGACTGCGATGCCGACGAGTGGCAGCTCTTCACCATCTTGAGTGGCGGACTGGGCAACCTTTGCGTGGTGGGCGACCCCGACCAGGCCATTTACGAGTGGCGTGGATCCTGTCCGCAGCTGTTTGTGGATTTTAAGGCCGACACCGACATTGTGCTCGACCAGAATTACCGCTCCACCCCCGACATTCTTGATGTGGCAAACGCCATCATCGGCCATAACCGCAACCGTGTGCCCAAAAGCCTCTTCACCGAGCGCCCACATGCCGTGAAGGTGGTGCATTACCATGCCGATAGCGAAGCCAAGGAGTGCGAATGGATTGCCAACACCATTGCCCGCGCAGTTGAGAAAGGAAAAGGAAAGTATGGCGAGATTGCCATCTTGTTTCGCGCCGCCTACTTGTCGCGCGGCGTGGAGCAGGAGTTGATAAAAAAGGGGATTCCCTATGTGATGTGGGGCGGTATTCGCTTTTTTGAGCGGAAGGAAATCAAGGACGCGCTGTCGTATCTGCGCCTTGTGGCCAACCTTGACGATGATTTGGCTTTTATGCGCGTGTGCAACGTGCCATCGCGCAAGTTTGGCAAAAAGACGCTCGACTGGCTCACTGCCCATGCGCACCACGATGGTGAACATCTTTTTGCCACACTTGTGGAATACATTTCCGAACCCGAATTGACTCGCACCCGCATGTCTGAGTTTGTGAAGCTGATATCCGATGGCCGCTCACTGATAGAAAAGGGCTGCGGCATAGGAAGCACGCTCGACCAGATGCTCACCAAGAGCGGACTGAAGGAGGAATACCGCAAGGATGAGGACGAGGACCGGCTCGAAAATGTGGTGGAGCTGCTACACAGCATCAAGGAGTATGAGAGTGCCAACCGCCAGGGCGACGACCCCGTGGAGCTTAACGACTATCTGCAAGACATTGCGCTCTACACCAATGCCGACTACCGCTCATCCGACGATGTCGTGAGGCTGATGACCATTCACCAGGCGAAGGGCCTGGAATTTCCGTATGTGTTTGTGATGGGGCTGAATGAGGGCATCTTCCCGAGCCACCGCGCCATTCGCGAAAGGCTGAAGCAGGCCGAGGAAGAGGAGAGGCGGCTGATGTATGTGGCGGTTACACGCGCCGAACGTGAGTTGATTCTCACCGAAAGCGAGGGCTTTAGCGCCGCCAACCAGTGTGGAAAATACCCGTCGCGTTTTCTGATGGAGATTCCTGAGAAGCTCGTGCAACAGAAAGGACGTTTGCGCCCGCAACTGCTTGTCGATGCCAAATTCTTGGTGGATAGCCTGAACGATGAGTTGGGTATTGAGGGCGAGCCCCTCGCTCAAAGCCCTGCCGAAGCGCCACAGGCATCACTGCCCGACGACAAAATCCAAACCGGTGACGCGGTGGAGCATTCTGTGTTTGGCCGTGGGGTGGTGGAGAATGTGAAGCCAAACGGCAGCCTTGAAGTGAAATTCGCAAGTGGTGTGCGCACCCTGCTTCCTCGCGTGCTCACCAAACTCTGCCCGGACCGATAGCTTTCCGGAAATTACGCAGAAAGAGAATGCCGGCACTGAGAAGCGCCACAAAGAAGGCGAGGTAAATGCCAAGCAGCCCCAGGTGCTGTGGCAGTCCAAGCACGAAAATCAAAGGCAGTCCGAGCACCACATAGGCAAGGAAGGCACAGTTCATCATGGGCTTCACTTGCCCTATGCCACGCAGTGCACTTGCAAAAGCTATCTGGGTGGCATCGCCTAACTGATATAGCACCAAGGCCCACAGCAGCCCCGTGGCAATGGCTGCTACTGCAGCATCGCGTGTGAACAGCCCGATGATATGGTTTCCCCAAGTCACAAACACGGTGCATGCCAGTGCTGTGCACACCAGCGTGAGCATATAGCCAGCGTGGGCGGTGCGGCGCACGCCATCCACGTCGCCCACGCCTTTATAGTGGGCAATCTTGATGGCCATTCCTGCGCCGAAGGCGTAGTACACCATAAAGCCGATGCTGCCGAAGATTACTAAAATCTGATAAGCCGCCATAGAGTTGGTGCCAAGCCACCCCACCACAATTCCTGCAAGGGTGAAAATGCCCGTCTCCATTCCTAACTGCATCGACACCGGCATCGACTTTGCCGCCACCTCTCTCACTTGCGCCACTTTCACGCGCGCTTTCGCGAACCCCTCGCAATAGGGGCGGTAACGGGCAGAAAGCAGAATCACGCCAAGGTAGGCCACGCACATCATCACTCGCGAGCCGAGCGTTGACCACCCTGCGCCCATCAATCCCAGTTCTGGAGCGCCGAATTTGCCGTAGATGAGCAGATAGTTGCCTGCGATGTTCGCCACGTTGCCTATGGTGAAAATCCACATGCCGAGCTTGGTGTGGCCTGTGGCATCGGTGAACTGGCGCATCACGTTGGTGCCCACCACGGGCACTAATGATGCCAGCACCAAGAGATAGTAGCCACGGATCAGTGGTAGCAGCTCGGGCGGCTGCCCTATGTGGCCAAGGCAAAAATAGAAAGCCGTCATGCCGCCAAACAGCAGTGCGCCGTAAGCCACGTTGGCGACGGTGGCCATGCGGAGCATAGCGCCAGCCTCTGTTTTCTCTCCTTTTGAGAACAGCACTCCTATCAGCGGCGTGATGCCATAGGAGAAGCCGAGCGAGAGCATGAGCGCCAAGTTGAACACATTGCTCACAAACGATGCCGATGCGAGGGCAGGTGTGGAGTAGTGCCCCACCATGATGGTGTCGGCATACCCTGTGATGATGGTGCCTAATTGCGCCACCATAATGGGCAGGCTTAGCCGGGTGATGTCGGCGTAATGGCTGCGGTATTTTCTCCAGTAGCTGTTCATGGCGGCAAAGTTACAGCTTTTTGCCTAAATTCTTGCTTTTTGCCGATGGATTTGGTAATTTTACGCATCAATAAACCAACCAAGTTACACCTATGGAACTCCAACTTCCCAAGAAATCAAACAGCAGCGAGCGGCCTACGCTCAGCCATGTGCGCCAAGTGACTGTGATTGGTGCCAACGGCAGCGGCAAGACCCGCTTCTGCGACCAATTGATGAGGCAGTGTGGCGACAAGGCTTTCCGCCTGTGCGCTATGCGGGCCTTATTCCCCGACACCGCCACTGACCTGATGCCAGGGTCGATAGCCGATATCTTTAACAAACTTAATGTAGCCAATCCTCTGCTGAAAAGCCTTGCCACCACGGAATTCGACAAGCTGGTGCATATCATGCTCAGTGAGGAATTTTACGACTTGATGCGGTTCAAGGCGCATCTGCTCATGAAGGAGGCGCTCCCTGTGCCCAAAACCAAGCTCGACACCACGGTGAAGATGTGGCAGGAGGTGTTTCCTAAAAACAAGATTCTGCGCGAGAACGGTAAACTGGTGTTTTCCAACGAGGGCAATCCCGATCGCTACTCGGCATTCCGCCTGAGCGACGGCGAGAAGGCGGTGCTTTACTACATCGGCGCCGTGCAGTATGCGCCGTCCGATGCTGTGGTGCTGGTCGATGACCCGGAGACGTTTATCCACAGCTCTATCATGACCACGCTGTGGAATGTGATAGAGGAGATACGCCCTGATTGCACTTTCGTGTATAACACACACAATCTCGACTTTGCCTCGTCGCGCATCGACAATCACTGCATTTGGGTGAGGAGTTTCGACCCTTCCGCTCTATCCTGGGACTATGAGGTGATGAACTCAAGCGGCCATCTCAGCGAGGGCATCTATCTGGATATTTTAGGAAGCAGGAAGCCTGTGCTGTTTATTGAGGGCGACGACACCCACAGCATCGACGGCAAGCTTTATCCGCTCATTTTTCAGGAATATATGGTGAAGCCCCTTGGTAGCTGCAACAAGGTGATAGAGAGTGTGCGCGCATTCAACGACCTTCAGGCGTTTCACCATCTCAACAGCTGGGGCATCGTGGACCGCGACCGCCGCGACGGCAAGGAGGTGGAGTATCTTCGCACAAAGAAAATTCTTGTTCCTAATGTGGCTGAGGTGGAAAACATTTTGCTGCTTGAGGGCGTGATCAAGGCTGTGGCGCGCCATCGAAAAAGAAATGCCGATGAGGTGTTTGTGCGCGTGAAGCGCTCTGTGCTGCGGATGTTCTCATCCGAACTGAGGCAGCAGGCGCTTCAGCATGTGCGCCACCGCGTAAAGCATGATGTGGAGGTGAGAATCGACAAGCGGTTCACCAATATCGGCGCGCTTGAGGAGCACATGGCCGACCTGGTGAAGGAGATTGACCCTCGGTCCATCTATGAGACCCTGTGCCGTCAGTTCCATGGCTATATTCAAGATGGCGACTATGCGCAAGTGCTGCGGGTGTTTAACCAAAAGAATATGCTGCCCGACTGCAATGTGGCTTCACTGCTGGGGCTCCCCGACAAGAAAGCCTATATACAGGCGGTGCTGGGCATACTGAAATCGGGTGGACCCGACGCCGAGGCTATCCGCTCCACCATCAAATCCTGCTTCGGCCTCACTGCCGACCAAGCGCAATAACTCCATATCGGGGTGGACAACAGTAAGGGCTCGGCATGCGGCGTTCGCCTGGGCACACCTGAGTCATTCGGTGAACTATATAATCACCTTCTCTGGTGATGGTTTATTGTGTAGGGAAAGAGTAAGAGCCATTCTCACGAATGGCTCTTACCCTGCTTGTTATATATTACGAATTATTCTATTACTTTGCTTTCGTTTGTTTAGTTTTGACTTATTCAATCACTCGGCATGCGCCCATGTAGCGAACCATGTAGTAGCTTTCGGAAGAGTGGCTCTCACGCACGCCACGACTTGCGGCATGGATGAATTTGAAAGTGCCGTTGCCGTTGTTGGCTTCTGTCACGATGCCCACATGCCCGATTCTGCTGCCTCTTGCGCGGCCGTTGAAAAACACGAGGTCGCCAGGTTTCAACTCGTTGCGGCTAACGCTGCGCCCGTTGTTCACCTGTCCGCGTGATGTGCGGTCTAAATTGTAGCCAAACTGGGCGAACACATAGCTGGTGAAGCCAGAGCAGTCAAATGCGCCAGGGCGTGAGGCTCCACTCACATAGGGTGTGCCACGGAACGAGAACGCGAGTTTGAGTAGCGACTCCACTTTTTGACTCTGGTAATTGATGCCTGCGTTGGCCATCTGCTCTTCAACGGTGCCCCTGTGGTGGCTCTTATGGCTTTTGTCGAGGCGCTGTGCGTTCATCGCAAAGCACATCACAGCCATTACTGCGGCTACGAGGACTCGTGTGAATGTGTGATTGTATGTATGATTGTTTGTCATTAAAAATCCGTTTTTTTGAGAGGGGTTTTTATCTTTTCGCATAACAAAGTTACGAAAACCATTTTTTGAGCGCAAATTTGTGAAACACTCTTAAACATTTACTTTTGTGAACTTACAAAGTGGTTTTTTCTGCGTAAATATACCGCTCACACCCGTCTGAGCCTACAATTTGCTATTCTCACCTGTGAATTGCGGAACTTTGAAAAATGAAAAACTTTACACATTTTAACAAATAAACACACCTGTAAACGCAAATGTTTACGCATTTTTGCACATATATTGGCGTTTGTGCAACGGATGGCGCCTTGCAATGCACCTTGCAATGTAGCGCATTTGCGTGGAATTATAAGTTAGGTTTCAAGAAAAAGCATTAAATTTGCCGTGTAATGGATACACTATCTACAAACTCACTCACCTTAGTGCTGGTCACCATGCTATTGTCGGCTTTTTTCGCTGGCATGGAGATTGCTTTCGTTTCGGCTAACAAGGTGAGAATGGAGATCGACACACAGAAGGGCGGACTGGTCAACCGCATCATCAATATGTTTTACAGCCACAGCGATATGTTCATATCCTCAATGCTTGTGGGCAACAACGTGGTGAATGTGGTTTACAGTATGGCTATGGCCGATTTGATAGGCGGTCCCATCAACAGAATGCTCGGCGGCAATGAGTTTTTGCAGTTGCTGCTCGTGACCGTTATCGGCACCGTCATCATTCTCATCACCGGCGAGTTTCTGCCGAAAGCGGTGTTCCGCATCAATCCCAACGCTTCGCTGCGAATGTTTTCCCTTCCGCTGTTTGCGCTCTACTGCATTCTCTATCCGCTGTCGCGCTTTACCGAAATCCTGTCGCAACTGCTGATGCGCCTTTTCGGCATTAAGATTGACCGGGCCAAGATGGACCGCCTCACTGTGGAGGACCTCGACGCTTATCTGCAAGAGACCATCGACAAGCGCGAGGACGAGAATGAGGAGGTGGACCGCGAAGTGAAAATATTTGAGAATGCGCTCGACTTCAGCGACACGCACCTGCGCGACTGTATGGTGCCGCGCAACGAGATTGTGGCGGTGGACATCAATGAAACCGACCGCGACGGGCTGGTGCAGATTTTCTCTAAAACGGGCTTGAGCAAATTAGTGGTGTATCACGACGATATTGACAATGTGCTTGGCTTTATTTCGGTGAGCGAACTCTTTGTGACCGACGTGAACTGGAAGGACCAGATGAAGCCTGTGCTGTTCGCTCCTGAGACGATGCTCGCGAAAAACATGATGCAGAGTCTGCTGAAGGAGCACCGCTCGATGGCTATCGTGGTGGATGAGTTTGGCGGAACAAGCGGGTTGGTGACGCTCGAAGACCTTGTGGAGGAGATTTTTGGCGACATTCAGGACGAGCACGACCGTAACCACCTTGTGGCTCGCAAGCTCAGCGACACCACTTACGAGTTCTCTGGGCGTATGGAAATAGAGGAAATCAACGACACTTACCATCTCGACATACCAGAGAGCGACGACTATCAGACCATTGCCGGACTGCTGTTCACCCATTTAGGTGCTATTCCTAATGAGGGCGAGACCATTGACTTCGATGGCTTCAAGGTGACTGTGGTGAAGAAGAATGGCGCGCGCGTGGAACTGGTGCGGGTGAATATTAGAAATTAGACTTAATATAAATCATCTTTTTTCAAGGAAAGGAGAAGATATGCAGAAAATAGAATTGCAGGGCACGCTCCCTGCCGTGTTTGCCGGACGCGAGGAGGACAATAGCGAGGTGTGGCTTCGCAACGTGACGTTTGAGCGCGGAAAGCATTACCTGATATCGGCAGAAAGCGGCACGGGCAAGTCGAGCCTGTGCAGCTACATCTACGGCTACCGCGTCGATTATTCTGGCGAAATGCGCTTCGACGGCACCGACATTCGCACGCTCTCTGTGCAGCAGTGGTGCGAGGTGCGCAAGCGCCACATCGCCTATTTGCCACAGGATATGCGCCTGTTTCCAGAGCTTACGGCTATGGAGAACATACAGCTAAAAAATAGGCTCACAAATTTCAAGACAGAGAAGGAGATTACTGCTTACTTTGAGCAGCTCGGCATTCCGGAGAAGGTGAACAGCCCGGTGGGCAAACTGTCGATTGGACAGCAGCAGCGTGTGGCCATTATCCGCGCCCTGTGCCAGCCTGCCGACTTTATTTTGCTTGATGAACCGGTGAGTCATCTCGATGCCGCCAACAATGCCATCGTGGCGCAGATGGTGACTGAGGAGGCTGCCCGGCAAGGAGCTGGCGTGATCAGCACCAGTGTGGGCAACAATGTGAAAATTACCGTTGACAAGGAGTTGAAGCTATGAAAAAAGGATTGATGTGGAAATTGCTGCGCCAGCACATCAGTAAGACGCAGCTGATAGGTTTTTCGGTGGCTAATCTTATTGGCCTTACCATTGTCATACTTGCTGTGCAGTTCTACAGCGATGTGCTGCCGGTGTTTAACGACCAGGAGAGCTTCATCAGCAAGGATTATCTCATCATTTCGCGTAACCTCACCAGCGCTGGTGCGGTAATGGGTGGCACATCGGAGTTCTCCGATGCCGATCTCGCCGACATTAAGGCGCAGCCGTGGTGCCGCAAGGTGGCTCCATTTGTTAATAGCGAGTTTGGCATCACCGCCAGCATCGGTGTGGATGCCACGCACGCCATGCGCACGCAGTTCTTCTTTGAGAGCATACCGAGCGAGTTTATCGATGTGGACACTTCATGGAAGTTCGACCCAAACAATCCCACTGTGCCCGTGATTATGAGCCGCGACTATCTATCGCTCTACAATTTCGGGTTTGCGGCAGCCCAAGGTATGCCTAAAATCAGCGAGGGCGAGGCTTCGAGCGTGCCGCTGATGTTCAACCTCTCGGGCAATGGCTTGCGCGACGATGTGCGCGGGCACATTGTGGGCTTCAGTAATCGGCTCAACACCATTATCGTGCCAGAGGAGTTTATGACGTGGGCCAACAAAAAGTACGGGCAGGGGGGCAAGCTAAAGCCTCTGCGCCTTATCATTGAAGTGAATCGCCCTGGCGACCCGAAGATTCAGCAATATATGGACGAGCATAGCTACAACATAGCCGGCGACAAGACCAACTCGGGCAAAACCTACTACTTCCTCACCGTGATTGTGACAATTGTGGTGGTGGTGGGCGTGCTCATCAGCCTGCTTTCGTTTTTTGTGCTGATGCTCAGCGTCTATCTGTTGCTGCAAAAAAACACCAAGAAGCTGCAAGACCTGCTGATGCTGGGCTATTCACCATTGGAGGTGTCGCGGCCCTATATCAAGATGGTGCTTTATATCAATGCCGCCGTGCTGGTGCTGTCGCTGGTGCTAATGTTTACAGCCCGAGCCTCGTATATGGTGATGCTCAGTGGACTGGGCACTAAAGGCGGATCGGTCGTAGCCTCGATAGTGGTGGCAGTGGTGATTATGGTGGCCATTACCACAGGCAATGTGATAGCCATTCGTCGCAAAATCCAGTTGCTCTGGATTCAAGACTGATATCGCAGCGGTGAGATAAGCTGTTTGAATTTCCATTCCCATAAGTTTATGGCCTATTTCCCCAAAAGGAATAGCTTCCGTAAAACAGGGGGGATTCAAACAGTTTTTTTGTTCGTTACCGCTTCCTTCTGATAATAATGCGGTCATGTGACGGTAGTTGAGTACCTTGATTTCGCCAGATGTGTTTTCGTAATCGCCATCATAGACTACAGCCTTTTTCGATACATTTTCTCCCACAAGCGAAGTCATTTTTCGAAGCGGTTTTTCAAAAGAGGAATGATAGGTCATGCTTGATTTGATTTCAATTCCTTTTAAGCCATTCTTTTCCTCCATCACCAAGTCTATCTCGTTTTGGTTGGAATCGCGGTAAAAGCATAAATTATTGGTCTTGGCACGATTAAACCGGTATTTTAGAGCTTCATTCACGATTAAGTTCTCAAATAGTGCACCTCTCATAGCGTGACTTTCCAGTTCTTTCTCCGATTCAATGTCTAAAAGATGGCACGCCAGTCCTGTGTCGCAGAAGTAAACTTTGGGCGACTTTAGTAGGCGTTTGGTGGTATTGCGGAAATAGGGCTGAAGTCTGAAAATGATATATGATGACTCTAATACAGAAAGCCACTCTGATATGGTGTGTGAGCTTACGCCTATCTCTGTAGCCACCTGTGATGCCTTGAATATTTGACCAATACGCCCTGCTCACACCTTTAAAAACAAGTTGAATTGCATAATGTTTCTTACGCTGATCAAATTTTTGACATCTCTTTCCAGATAGGTTCGGACATAAGAAGGGTACATGAATTTTGCGGGACGCTCTCCCGACTGTACGGATGGATAAAGACCGGTAAATAGTAAGTGGTTGGTGGTTACGATTTCCGTTTTTTCTGCAATTTCTTCTAACGGCAAGGGGAGCAAATCAATAATGAATGCCCTGCCAGCAAGTGATTGTTTCACAGACCGAAGTATGCTGAAGTTTGCACTACCTGATAACACATACCTGCGGTTGGGCTGGTCATCTACAATACCCTGCATATATGAAAGCAACTGTGGCACATTTTGCACCTCATCAATCACCATACCATTGTTCTGTGGTTGCAAAAAACGTTTGGGGTCGTCTGATGCTTCTTCTCTCACATCATAGTCCTCAAGAGTGTAATGTATATAGTCGGGAAATAGATGTTTGATAAGCGTGCTTTTTCCCGATTGGCGAGGCCCCGTTACTATGATTACAGGAAAATATTGTGACGCTTCTAAAATGATGCCTTCTACTTTTCTATTAATATAATGATTCATTTTATGCAAATTTGAAGTTGTACTGCAAATTTGCATAGTTTCTCGCGGATTTCGCCGAGCTCATGGATTGTGGGGCTTAGTGTGGGCGGAAGCGTGAATCGTCGATTGGGAATATGCCTTGCACACGGCGCACCACGTAGCGCTGGTCGTTGTCCCAATATTCGTAGCCGTAGCCTTCAATCACGCGCCCGCTGCCCTCGATGTGGATGAACGTGTCGCCGTAGGTGCGGTGTGTCTTCGTGTTGTAGAACATCTGGTTGGTTTCCACTTTGTCGCCACTGGTGCGTGTGATGCGCACATTGTCCATGCAGTTCACCACTGTGCTGTTCTCGTCGTAGTACATGCGGTCGCAGAGAATGCGGTCGCCGCTGCGCATGGTGAGGCGCACGTTTCCTATCGCGCTCCAAATGCGCTTGTTCATGTCGTAGTAGCCCGAGTCGCAAATCAGCGAGGCGGTGTTGTGGTATTTGTCGTCGAGTTCGTCAGCCACAAGCCCGTTTGGAAAAGTCCAGTGAGGCACCCTTGCCTCGCTGAAAATATTCCAGAGCTTGGTGGTGATGCGGTAGCGTGTGCGTCCGGAGTCGCTCACGATGGTCTGCACATCGTGTGTGCACATGGTGGGCACTTTCTCAGGGTCGGGTGGCGGAGGCGTTTTTTTCTGCTTCTCCTCGCCGCACGAGGTCACACTCCATGCCGTGAGAGAGAGCAGGAGTGCGGGCAATATCATTCTCGCTATCTGCATGAGGAGAGAGAAATGTTTGAAATAAGTACCCTTACGGGAATTAGCGAATCTTGTTTTTCCAGAACCACATTTCATTGAAGGTGACGCTGAAAGTGATGTTGAGGTAGTCCTCCTTGATGAGGCATGTGGGCGACGACACTCGGTGCTTCCACTCGAAGCCGAGGTTCACGAGCGATTTGCTGCCCAATGCAGGGAAACCGAAGCCGCAGGTCACGCCATAGTCGCGCACATTGTTGCCCAGCACGTTCATGTAGTCGTGGTTATAGTAAGCGCCCAGGCGGTAGTTCATTCGCTTCAGGTAGCCACCACGGTCGTCGGGCACGTATTGAAGTCCGAGTCCCACTTTCCATCGGTTGTCGAATTTCACCTGCGCTGGCTCAAATCCGGTCATCGTCGTGTATTTAGCTTTAGCCCAGTCTTGGTAGGTGAAGTCGATTTCGGCAAGCAACTTTGTGCCGTGGCTGTAGCTCAGACCCACGCCGAAGGTGTTGGGTTGCTCATAGTTGCCTTTCATCTTTCTCTGGTAGGCGGTGTCGATTTTCGTGTCGCTTGTGGCATCGTAGAAAGTGCCGAGCGTGTTGCCACGGAAAGTCTTCTTTGGGGTGTAGGTGGCACCCACCACCAGGCGGTTCTTGCGGTTGATGTCGTAGGCGTACTGTGCGCCGATGTGCACATTCCAGTCGCGCACTTCCATTGTGCGGTAGAAAAGAGAGGTGGACGAGCCCACAATGGCAGTGGTGTGCTCAAGCGTGCCAAACATATAGGAGAAGTTGGCGCCCACAGAAAGCCCCTTTAGCGGGCTCCATGCACCACCGAGGTAAAGCTCGCTGATAGAGCCATTTCCAGAGCGGTTCTCTGAGCCGTTCTCCAAATCAGAGTTGAAGGAATAGCTTACAGACGAGTAGGGCACGAAGCCAAACGAGGCGCCCACGTTTTTAGCTACGCGGAACACACCGCTCAGGTAGTCGAGGCCGCCACTGAAGGTGCTGCCTTTAGTGCCGCCCTCCTTGCTCCATATTTGGCTCAGGTCCACACCCACGTCCCAGAGGAAGGTGAGCGAGTCGGTGGCCGCATACGATGCGGGGTTCTTGGTGTTCACAGCCCTGCCGCCCTGCATAGCGTAGCCCACACCGCCCATGTGCCGCTGAATGCCAGTGGCATTGTCGCCGAGCGTGCCGTAGCCTATGCGGGAATAAGGGGTGGTGGTCACTTGTGCCGATGCTTGGAATGCTCCGGCCACTGCCACTGCGAGGGTGGCGATGATATATCTGTAATTCTTCATTCTATCGTGATATAAATGATGAAAATTCCGTGAGGCGCTTGGTGCATCTCCTCTCAGAAGCGAAGAGAAGCCACGCCATAGAGTGCAAAATTAGTAAATCCTTATTAATTAAGACGCTGTTTTGAATATATTTAATATTTTTTATTATGGGAGCTTACGATTTGGCGTCGTTTTCCTTGTCCCAGTAATAGGTGCGGCGAGGGTTGCGAGGAAACCACCCCTTGTGCACCCGCTCCTGCTGCTCGAAGATTTCGAGGATGCTCCAGAAGCAAGAGAAAGAGGTCACGCCCAGCACTGCCTGAAGCAGAATGTTGTCCACTATCAGTGCTGCGGCTCCACACACGATGCCCGCCACGAGAAAAAGCCACCAAATCTTCACCCCGAAGTAGTATTCGCCTTTTATCACGAGCGGGTGAAACAGGCCAATGCACAAAAATGCGCATAGGCCTATGGTGAGCCCCAACAGGTGGTGGTCGGTAAGAAATTCCATCATAATGTAAAAGTTGCATAATGAGCAGAATCCAGCCCATGTGTAGGGGGCTGGCTTACTGCTGAAATTCAGTGATTAATTGTTTACTGGGCGAGGATTTTGTTGATGAGGGCAGTCACGTCGGTCACATTCACCACGCCGTCGCCATCCATGTCGGCTGTGATCTTGCAGAACGTTGCTGACTGTGCACCCAGCACAGCGTTGATCATTTCTGTCACATCGGTCACGTTGAGCTGTCCGTCCACATTCACGTCGCCAAGGTCGGCATCCACTTGTTGGTCCACCATGTCGAGGCTAAACGCCATGGGGCGCTGGAACGTTTTGTAGTGCACTTGGCCAAAGCGGTCTGTGACTTTGATGGTGATGGGGAGGTTGGAGGTGGTGGCAAAGCTGCGGAACATGTGCTGGTTCTGGATGGTGGCAAAACCGGTGTTGATTGATTTTGCGTTCTTGTAGCGGTTCACATCAAAAGCGAGCACATGGTAAGGGTCGTATTCATTGAGGCGGGTTGGCACCAGTTTGATGTCGGTGCCCTCAGTTATCTCCACCTTCCAGTCGGTGTCGTAGTTAAACACATTAACGAGGATAGAGTTGGCGCGATAGTCAGAAAAGTTTGGCACAACCGTGGCGCCATACTGCTTCACCACGGCTTTGGCGTTGGCATCGGTGCTCATGAATTCTTTCACCTTGTTCATGTCGTAGCCACGTATCTGGCTGTCGCCACTGCCGGTGATGGAGCGGTATTTCCACTTAAGGTCGGTGCCGTTCACTTCCCAGAAGCTGTAGCCTGCTGGGGAGCCATCCTGACACACCTGGTATTTCACATTTTTGCCGTTGGTGACACCGGTCCACCACCAAGTGGCGCAAATTGAGGCGATGTTGTGCTCCGTCATATTGGAGTATGCCGAAGGGTGGGCTGTGAAATTATAGTGGGTATGTCCGCTCACGAAATGCACATTCTTGTATGGCTTCAGGATTGTGGCGAGGGAGGAGTAGTTGTCGGAAGCGCCGTATGCCGTAAAGGTGAACGATGACAGGCGGAATGTGGGAATATGCTGGCACACGATCACAGGCGTGTTCACGTCCACCTTCTCCAGGTCTTTTTTAAGCCAGTCGAGTTGGTATTGCTCCACGCGGTCGGCGTAGTTGCGTGAGCCCACCACTCCCTTGCTGTATGATCCGCCTGTGTCCTGGTTTTTGTAGAAAATGTTGTCGAGCACCACGTAGTGGGTCTTGCCGATGTTGAAAGAATAGTAGTTAGGGCTCACTATCTCGCGCCAAGGCTGGCTCGACTTGAAGTCGGTGGTGGCACCCTTGTCGGCTGAAGTGTAAGCCACACCGGGGTCGTTGTCGTGGTTGCCGATCACAGGGAAAAGTATGATAGGGTAGCCGTAGCTCTTTTGGTCGGTCATGAAGTTGTTCAGGTTGTAGGAGTTGGAATACCAGTAGTTGTCCCAGGTGAGGTCGCCGAGAATGATGGAGTAGATGCGCTTACCGGCCGCCTGCGCATTGGCCTTCTCCTGCTTCAGCGATGATATGTAGCTTTGGCGGTACATCGTTTGGTCGGAGTTGCGCTTGGCAATGTGGGAGTCGGCGGCAATCACCATCAGATAGTCGTCGTTGTCCACCTTTTTGAGCACGAAGTTGTGGGTCTCGGCGGTATTGACGTCGGCAGAAGTGAGCTTTTCCCAGAATTTAGGGATGAAGTTGTACGACGTGCTTGGCTCGTAACCGCTTGGAAGCGTGTAGAACACATACCCGTTCTTTTTCTGGCTGGTGAAGCTGTAGTTGCCGTTGGCGTCGGTGTATGTCACCACATAGCCGTCGCTCACGGGCACATTCGCCACGCCCGCGCCGTCGCATGTGATGCGGCCGCTGATGTTTTGCGCATCGCTTGTCATGGCTGCGCCAAAGGCGATGACAGCAAAAGCTAATTTCTTGAAATTATTCATTATTTTGTTGTTAGTGGTTTTTATTATCGTTGTTGCTTTCTTTCTTCATCTCGTGGTCGTAAACGAGCATACAGTAGATTTGCATCACAGCTCCGGCCATTAGGAATGCCAGCCAGTCGGTGGATCTCCCGGTGGGGGCGAACACGAGCAGATAGGCCGACACGCAATAGAGCAGCGCGGATATTTTGCCCATGCGCACGAGGCGGCGCACACGTAGGTTCGTGCCGCTGTATCGCTCGGTGAGCCGCTCAGCAAGGGCGAGAACGGCGCCGAAGGCGAAAATCCATTTCGATCCAGTCCAGTAGATATTCAGCAGTGGCAGCAAGGCCGTCACCACCATGACGACCATGGCAGCCGACAGCATGATGTATTGCGCCTTTTGCTTTCCTTTGTCTGATAACATGAGATTCTATTTTGCTTGTATTTTTTAGTTTTTTATATGAATGACCACGAAGATGTGGGGGCGGGTACGTTTTATGGAATGTCGGTGATATACACGTCCTCATTGAGCCGCTTCATACCGTATTTCTCGCGTGCTATGCGCTCAAGCGACACCTTGTCGGTGTTGAGCTCACGCGTCTTTTCCTCATAGATGGCAGTGGTGTCGCGGTTGGCCTTGATTTCTGACTTCAGCTCCTTGATTTCCTTTTTCAGCTCCACCACTTTCATAAAGTTGTTGGGGCCCATGAAGAAAAGCAGTGCAATGGTGACGATCGACACCGCCAAGGTGAAGCTCATCCACCTCGGAACCCATGCAGGGCGCTCTATGTTTTTGCCAAATATCTTCATCTTCGTTAGTCTTTTAGTAGGTCGGGGCGGAGCTGGCGTGTGCGCTCGAGCGCCTGCTGCATTTTCCACTCCTCAATTTTTGCCTGATTGCCGCTCAGCAGTATTTCAGGCACTTTCCAACCCTTGTAGTCGGCGGGGCGGGTATAGACTGGCGCTTCAAGCAGATTGTCTTGAAACGAGTCGCTGAGCGCGCTTTGCTCGTCGCCGATGGCGCCGGGGATAAGGCGCACAATGGCGTCGGCAATCACCGCTGCCGGCAGTTCGCCGCCGGTGAGCACGTAATTGCCAATGGATATTTCCTTGGTGACCAGGTGCTCGCGTATGCGGTAGTCCACGCCCTTGTAGTGGCCGCACAGAATGATGAGATTCTCGGCGAGCGACAGCGTGTTGGCCATGGGCTGGTCCAGAATGTCGCCGTCGGGCGAAGTGAATATCACCTCGTCGTAGTTCCGTTCGCTTTTCAGCTGCTCAATGCAGCGGTCCACCGGCTCCACCTGCATCACCATGCCAGCCTCGCCGCTGAAGGGGTAGTCGTCCACCTTCCTGTGCTTGCGTAGCGACCAGTCTCGCAGGTTGTGCACATGTATTTCTACGAGGCCCTTGTCCTGGGCGCGCTGCAGAATGGAGCAGTGCAGTGGCGACTCCAGCATTTCGGGCATGACAGAAAGTATGTCTATTCTCATTTTGTTTGGCGTGGATAAGTTTGATGTCTGTTGTTTAAATGAAAAATTGAATCACTGGTGCGGTGTGCCTTGCACTATATGGCGTTGATGCCGCTGTCATGGATGAAAGCCGTAAGTGCCTTTCCTCCGTCGAGCGATGGTGAGAATTGGGTGAGCACCCTCAGGCGGTCGGCACCCACGATGGGCAGCAAGTCGCGGAGCGTGTTGAGCACGCACACGTTGCCTGCGATGCCGCACACGTCCACCTGGTCATACTGGTTGTCCTCGTCGGGAATTTGGCTGTTGTCGAGCGTGTACTCGAAAAATTCGCGCGCACCGCTGTTTTGCACGATGGAATACTCCTCGCGATGCTGCAAGTCGCCTTTTTGCAGAAACATGGTCTCGGTCTCGCTCTGGTAGAGCGCCTCAAGAAGCGGCCAGTAGGTGGCAGCCCCCTCGCTGTTCTGCACGCAGTGCATAGGCCACGGTCCGCCACAAGTGGCGAAAGAGCAGTGGTTGTAGGGGTGCCAGTCGTTGGTCACCACCATCAGCGCGTAGTCACCGCCATGCTCCTTGACGTATTTCGCCAGGCTGTCCATTGCGGCCGCCGCTCCTGGCACTGGAAGCGAGCCGCTTATAAAGTCGATTTGTGGGTCCACCACAATCAGCATCTTTCTTTTGCCCATAGCAATTCTAATTTATCACAAAATTACTCAAAATATCACTATCGGCAAAATGCCGTGATTTCGTTTTTCGCGCACAGGCAAAAAAATAAGGCATACAAAAAGGGCTGTGCCAGAAAAAGTGTGAGGCACAGCCCATGGCTTGTGAGCAATAGATGCTCTATTTTTTTCTATAATTGCTGTTGAGGCACGCAGTTTATTTGCGGACCACCACTTTGTAGGCGAGGCGGCCGGCTTTCACCACATACACGCCTGGCGCGAGGCTCACTGCGCTGCCGCTGTGTGCGTAGGCCACGATGCGCCCTTGCAGGTCGAAAACGGCAGCCTGGTCGGCGCCTTCCACCACGATGCCTTCTGCGGTGGCCTTCACGCTCACGCCGCCATTGTTGGCGTCGAGGTCGGTGATGCCCGACACGATAGCGCCAGTAGGCTCTGTTGGCAGCGATTCACCGCTTGCATATACAGCGGTGATGAAGTATTGCGCATTGGGGTCGGTAGCGTCGGTCACCACGAATGAGGTCTGCTCGGGGGCGATTACCTCAGTGTTGACGCGTCGCACGCCGTCTTCATACACGTTGTAGCCCATCAGTGGATTGGCGTTTGCTTCGGTGATGCGCACATTGTCGAGCCACAAGGCACTGGTGTAGGCTATCTTGGAGATGAAGTGGATGGCCACGCGCTTAGCCTCGGCAGGAATGCCCGTGATGCTGATAGGCACAAAGGTCTCGGAATTGATAAACTGTCCGTAAGTGAGGCTTGATGTGAGCGTCTGCACTTTGTGGGTGAAGGTTGCCAGAGGGTTGGCTGCGTCGAATTCATCATCGGTGGAGTAGAGAATCTCCATGGTGTAGTAGTATGAGCTGCTGGTGAATTTCCTTGTGGCCACAAGGAAAGAGAGGTTCATTGTGGCGCCCTCTTTGCAGTCAAGGGCAGGAGAAATCAGCCAGTCGTTCTGCTGCTTGTTGGCACCGAGGGTGAGGCCAATCACATTGTTGCCGTCGGCACCCTTAGGGGTGGATGGCTTGTTGATGACCTTGAAGGCGCTGCCTGAAGCCATGTAGTAGTTTTCGCCTGCAGCCTCATCGAGGTCAAGGCTTGTGAATCCGTCGAACGGACCAGCATAGTCATTGTCGTAGCCCTCAAATGATGTGCCCACGTTCACAGGAGTATGGGTTACACCAGCGGCATTCCACTTCACTTCCACAGAGCCATCGGCAAGGCGTGAGGCTGACGGGTGCGATGGTGCAGCCTCTTCCACGAAGTTCACGTTCACTACTGCGGCGGCAGAGGTGTTGTTGGCAAGGTTCTCGTCGCCTTCGTAATTCACTTTGAGAGCGAAGGAGTAGGCATTGGCGGCCTTGGCTTCAATAGCGCTCACAGGCACCTTCACTTTTACCTCGGCAGATCCAAACGCCGGAATGTCCACAGTGGCGGGCAGCGTCACGGCAGTGGGGTAGTCGGTGACCAGCTCATAGGAGTAGTCGCTGGCGCTGACGGCCTTTGCGCTGTTGTTGTTGATGGAGAAGGTGAGGTCGATGTCGTTGCCCGAATATACCGATGCGGGAGCGATGGGCGATGCGGATTCCAGGTCTTTGTCTGCAGGCACGAAGATGCGCACCTTGTCGATCACGGTGTTCTGGTTGTAGTTGCTCACTGCCACAAGTGCCACGCGGAAGGTGTTGCAGCCTTCGGTGATAGCTGAGCCAATAGGGAACGACACTTTTTCCCAGTCTAATGGGGTGCCTTTCAGTGTGACTACGGCATCGGGCACATCGGTCCATTCGCCATCGTCGCACGACACTTGAATCTTAATCTGGTCGTTGCCAGTGGTGCGGAACACATGGAATTCAATGATTGGGGCGCTGCCGGCAATGTTCTTGATAGGAGCAGTGGCAAGGCGTGCCGAGCTGCCACGGGTTGCCGACCACGAATTATAGAAGGCGAATCCGCCATCGTGGTCGTAGGCCTCAGCCACGATGGGCTTTTGGGTGCTTGTTGATGCCACTGCTGTCCAGTTGAAGCGGCCTGAGATGGTTTCGGCGGTCCACATCTTGCCGAACGATGCGCCGGCGAAAGAGTCGGAGAATGGAAGCGTTACGTAGCCCACATTGTAGGTGCCTGATTTCGCTTCTTCAGAGCTCTCGCCATTCATCATGGCCACCACGGCGTATTGCAGTGAGTGGAGGTCGGTGGAGGCGTAATTGTCGGTGTAGGTGGTGGCGGTGCAGGCGTCTGCGATTACGGTAGGCTCGCCATCCACGATGCGCGAAATTTTATAGGTGAGCGCAGAGGGGTCGATGAGCGCACCATGCACACCCTTTGTGGGTGCTGTCCATGAAAGCGAGTAGGTGTTTTCGGCTTTGCTCACTTTGAGCTCAGCGACAGGGCTTGGCGTTTCCTTGCCCACATAAGTGGAGACAGATGCACGGCTGCTCACGTTGCCGTCGTGCTCCACTTCCACAGCGTAGGTCACGTTGCCGGTTGGGGCGGCGTTGTCGGTGTAGGTCACATATTCTCCGGCATCGCCACGGCCAGCCTTCACAGCAGTTTCACCGCCATCGCGATAGATACGGTATTTCACCGTTCCGTCGAGCGGATGGCCGCTGATGGTGGCGGAGGGGAGGGTGAATGCCACAGTGGCAGAGGCGGAGCCGTCGGAGGCGGGCATCACGGCGAGGTCTGTCACAGCGGCAGGCACATTCGATGAGCCTATCTCCACCACCTTGGTGTTGTAGAGATACATGCCGTTGGTCTCACCCAAGAAGTAGATTTTATACTGTCCGTCGGCATCGACGTGGAATTCCACCGTCTTCTGTTCTGCATTGGCTTTAGAGGCGTAAGGAATATTGTCGAATTTTCCCAGCACGGTGTAGGTGCTCACATCGCTGCCTTGGCCCACGCCCACGGTGAGCGAGGTGGTCTTGCTGCTGTTGTAGGCGGCAGGCGACATCTCGATGCGGTAGAGGGTGTTGGCCTTCAGAGTCAGCTCTGGCGAGATGAGGTAGTCGGAGTAGTAAGGCTCGGTAATGTTGTAGTTATACATGTACGGGTATTTCCCGTAGTTGTTGAATGTCCAGGCCGAGTAGCTGTCGTGGTCGTATTTCAGGCTCGTCTGGGTGCAGTTGTCGAATGTGGTTCGGTCTGTCAGGTCGAGCAGTGCCTCGGTTTCCTGTGCCGATACGCTGGAAGAGAGTGCCAGCATCACTGCCAATACTGATAAGTAAAGATATTTCATATTGTTAGTTTGTTTGTGATTTTTATAAAAAGGCGGGGACGCATCATCGGTGCAGTCCCCGCTATCTACGAGCAGGACTGGCTGAATCCCGCATGATATAATGTCTAAGCGCTTAGATGCCTATTCGTGCACAGGGCGAACCTGTATGCCGCCAGCCTTAGAAGAATAGTTGATTTGTGGGGCGTTGAGCTTGTTGTAGGTGCCGCGGGAGAAGCGCAGGCATGCGGCGTTGCTCACCATCTTCTCGCCCTTGGCGTTGGTGCGCACGTCGGCGTTGCCCGACATGTAGTAGCCCGACTGAACACTTCCGCGTGGCACACCCTTGTAGCCTTGCATGCCGGCTGCGCGCAGGAAGATGCTCTTGCCGTTAGGGCCGGTCACGGTGTAGCCGTATGCGCTCTCTGTCCAGGTGCATTTTTCGATCAGCTCTTTAAACTCATCTTCAGTAGGGAGACGCCATCCGTTGCCCCATAGTGCCTTTGCAGGGTCGTATTTGGTGTTGGAGATCTGGTCGCCGATTTCCACATATCCGTTGGCGATGGGGTCGTACCATTTGTAGTTATAAACGTGGCTGTACTGCTTCGCTTTCAGTTCACCCCAGCAGATGTAGTCGCCCACGCTTGCGGAGTCGGTGGCGCCAATGTTGAATGGAGCCCATTTCACAGAAAGGCCGAGGTCCACCATTTCGGTGGGAGCAGTGTAGCTTGGGAGTGTCTCTTCAGGCACTGGTCCATACACGGGGCGGATAGAGAAGCCCACGTCGGGATAGTCGTAACCTTCGGCAGAATGGTTCGAAGCGTCGATGTTGGCGCGGTAGTTGCGGCATTCTTGAGAGATGTCGGTCTGCTCATATTCGGTAGATGTCCAGTAGAAGCAGCCCAGCTGGTCGTGGGTGTGCTCGGCGTTCACCATATTGCCGGCGGCTGGCAGGAAGATGCTGTTGCCGTTGATTTTAGAGGTGACCAGCGCACCAGTCATGCCGTTCATGCCAGTCCATGTGAAATCACAGTTGTTGATGAGCTCACGCCATTCGTCGCGGGTAGGAATACGCCATTGATCGCCCCATTTCACGTGTGCCACGTCGTAGTTGGTGCCGGTGATGGTGGCGCCCAGTTTCAGGTATTCTTCCCATTGGTCGTGGTCTTCGCCCTCCCAGTCGTAGTACCACTGGTAGTTCTCGAGCGTGTAGGTCTGCTTGGGCTCAATTTCGCCGTAGGCGTAGAAGTTGCCCTCGTCCCAAGGATTCACGGCGCCCACATTGTAGGAGGCCCATTTCACCGACAGGCCCAGGTCCACCATCTTGGTGGAAGGATCAACCTGTCCTTCGTTCACAAATGAGATTTTAGCGACTTCCGACACGTTTTTCATTTCCGAAGTGCCGTCCATGTATTCTATTTTCATCACCTTCTGCTGGGCGTTGAGTGTGCCGAGGCCGAGAGCGGCGATGAGTGCAAAGTGTAAAAATTTGTTCATAGCGTGTTACAGTATAATTTTAAAACTTGTTTTGTTGATTTTAACGATGTAAACTCCGTTGGCAAGCTGCGAGCGGCTTACGCTGTAGCTTTCAGGAATGGTTGCGGCCAGCACGCAGCGCCCGTCGAGGGTGTAGATGGCCAGTGCGCTTCCAGCCTTGGCGCCACTCACTAAAAGAGCGTCGGCGCTCACGCGCAGCTGCACTGCGCCTTCGGCTGCTGCCACATCCTTCACCGATGAGCTTTTCACAAAGTCGATGAACTCAATGTCATCAAAATCTAACGTTACGGGATTCTGACCAGTGGCGGTGATTGTGGCACCTGTCTGGGTGTAGGTCACCTCCGGGTTGCTTGCGAGGAGAATCACCACGGGCGAGCCAGTGGTGGTCTTCACCCTGATGGCGTCAGGCTCCTCATTTGCAGCAAATCCGCAGATGCTCACCAGCATGGTCAGCATGAAGAGAATTTTTTTCATAAGCATAATGTGATGTTAATATTATAAGTTATTTAGATGATTTTTTACAGAACAGTGGGTGGTGTGTGGGCAGTGCAGAAAACGAGGGTTAGGGGTGGCAGCCGCGCCTATGCGTTGCGCCGCCTGGGGAAAATAGAATAGTTAAGCCTGCATTCATTGCCATTATTTTTTTTAGTCACAAAATAACCCGTCACAAATTTACGTCAAAAACCCACATATCACAAGAAAAAAGCCAATAAAAATACGAAACTGCCATCATTTTTCTTTTCTTTTTATTTGGTGAAAGCAAAAGTGAGGCTCAGCGAGAATTTTCGCTGAGCCTCACCACGAAGCATTTATGGTTCAATAAATTGTGCTCTGATTACAGGGCGGTGAATTGGGTCATCGCAGTCACGAAGGTCTTGCTGTCGAGCACACCGCGCATGAAGTCGAGATAGCCGCGGCCCACATACCAAGTCCAATAGTCGGTGAAACTTGCCTCTTTGCCCTTGGAGTTGGTGTACTTGATTTGTCCTTTGTTCTCACCGGTCTGGGCATCGATGCGGAAGATGCACACGTCGCGGCGCTGACCGCCTGCCGAGTTCATGCCGGTGCCGCCAGGTCCCAGCTTGTCGATTTTCACAGGAATGAAGTCGGTGGCCTCACCGAATGCGATGGGGGTGCCCACTGGCTCGTATTCCTTTGTTTCGGTATTCTGGATACCGAGCTGGATTTTGTCGGTCATTGGCACGCCTTCCGACTCAAACAGGAAGTTGTAGAGGCGCATGCTGCAAGAGTCGCCAGTGTCGGCCACGCCGGCAAACTTACGAGGCTCCTGATAAGGGACGATGGCTGGTGCTTTGGTGAGGTCGTAAACCACCACCATCTGCTTGGAGCCAGTGGCCACGTTGATGGTCTGGTTATACATCTCGTTGCCCTTGCTGTCGAGGAACTGGATTGACACATTGCCGGCCTTCACTGCATAGAACAAGCCTACGCCCCCACTTGGCACATAATTGTAGGTGGCGAGGAATGAAGAGCCATTGTTTGAGTATTTCTGGCCGTTGATAACCACTGTGTAGACGTAGTTGGCTGTGATAGCGGTCTTAGGGCACATGTAGCCTACTTGGATTTGTGCCATATCGGTGGGCAGATCGTCAATTTTATATTTGATGTCTTCCTTACCACAAGAAGCAGCCAACACGGCAAGCAGACAGATGCTGATATATTTTAAGAATTTCATATTGTTGAAATAATTTACAGGTTATGGTTAAAATTATTTGGGCATGTCGCCTGGGTAAGCGAACCAAGGCATCGAGCACTGGTAGTCGTCGGCAGTGCCTGAGATAGGCTTCAAAGCCTCCAGGTTGTTCTTGTTCCACATGTACTCGGAGTTGTAGCGTGGACGCAGACGGTAGCATGGAGAGCCGTTGTTCTTCTCGTTGTAAGCCGAACGGCGGTTCTGGAAGTTGGCAGGCATAAGGTAGAAGCCTTTGTACACCTTGGTGGCGTCTTCGTCGCGCTTCTGGTTAATGAGCGTCTTGTCCCAGCCGTTGCCGAAGGCGGGCACGTCGCCAGTGTAGGCGATGTCGTAGTGATACTTGCGGAGGTCAACCCACACCTCTGGTGCGCCCCAAGGATAGAGGGCCACGTATTTCTGCATCATGATGTGTGCGAGGCTGAATTCCGACATAGGCAGACCTGCCACGAATGGGCCGTTGAGGTATTCCTGTGCCATGGCGTTGAAAGTGGCTTTGTCCACCTTGTCGCCCTGGTGGTAAACCTTGCCGGAAACTGTCACGAGCGATTCGCCCTTGATGAATTGTGCAGAGAATTCCATATCGGCGGCGATGGCCTTTTTCCATGTATCGAAAGCGTCGGTCTTGCTACCATACTTGTATTGCACCTCAGCGAGGTCGAAGAGCAGCTCGGAGTAGGTGGTGAGCACGTAAGGCGCGTCGTTGCTGTAGAGCCAGCGCCCCTGTCCGTCTTTGGCGTCGGTAATTTTCTCGGTGCGGCCCCAGAAGTTTTCGGCTTGGCCGATAGGACCAGTTTGGCTGGTGAATCCAGAGCCTTTGAAGTAGTATTTGCGCAGCAGTTTGGGATCTTTCACGCCAGTGGTGTCGTTGCCGTTGGCGGTGCCGAGCTTAAGCAGCGGGCGAGGGTCGAAGTGACCGGTCTCCTCCAGGGTGTCGCAGATGATTTGCTTGTCAGCGAGCATGTGGGGGAATTTTGGGTGAGTCTGCTCCACCTCTTCACCTTTGCTGTTTATCACCGTGATGGTGTGGGTGATTTTGTTGCCTTCCTCATTATATACGGGCATGGTGCCAGTCATGGTCTGAACGGCAAAGTCGTGCTGCCAATAGCTGTTCGACAGGTTGCCACGGTATGGGCCGAAGAAGTTGTTGTAGGTGCTCTGTGCAGCGTCGGCGCCACCGCCAGTGATTTCTACGAGGGCGTTGTCGTCGTTGCTTGCGAATGCTTTGCCGCAAGCGTCGATGAATTCATCGTAGTATTTTTGCTTGAAGTCGTTCTTGTTGGTGAGCGACGCAAGGTTGCGGGCAATCACAGCATAGGCGAATTTAATCCACTTGGCCTTGTCGCCACCGTAGATGTAGTCGTTCTGTGTGATGCGGGTGCCGTAGTTGGTCTTGTCCTCTTTCTCCAGGCACTCAATAGCTTTTTTTGCCCATGTGCGCACCTGCTCGTAGATTTCGTCCTGGTAGTCGTATTCGTGTGAGAGCAGTCCCGACACGAATGCTTGCTTCATAGGGGCCTCGCTGTGCAGTTTTGCAAGGTAGTCCCAAGAATATGCCTTGATAGCGTAGCCGATGCCGGCGAGTGTCCAGTTCTCGGCTTGCTCGCTCTGGTTAATCATATTTTCCAGGTTCATACCTTGATTCCAGTACACCATGCGCCAGGCCTCGCCACCGGCATCGCTGGCAGCGGTATAGTAGTTGTTGGCGAAATTGGTGTACGACGAAGTGCCCATCATCTGTGTGAGAGGGCAGAGGGCGCGCAGGTCGTAGTAAATTCCGTAGTATGCCTGCTCGATACCAGCAAGGTAGAGGTATCCTTCCACATAGTCGGGAGCGTCGGTGTTCTTGTTCACGTCAAGATAGTCGTCGCAACTTGTGGTTGAGATTGCCATCATGATAGTGGCAATGATATATAAAAATTTATTCTTTTTCATAATTTGGTGAGTTGTTTTAATTTTCACTTAGAGAATGATTAGAACGTTACGCTCAAACCGATGGAATAAGTGCGTGGGCTTGGGAGCGACCAGCAGTCGTAGCCCTCACCGCCGGTACCGCCAGCAGCCGCACTCATGGTGTTGCCCGCCACGTCGATACCCGTGTAGTTGGTGATGGTGAACAGGTCGTTGCCCGACACGTAGATGGTGGCGTTGCTGATAGTGTTGTTGGTGATTTTTGCCAGCCATGCCGAAGGCACGATGTAGGCCAAGCGGATTTCCTGACAGCGGATATAGTTGATTTTGTGTTGAATCCAGTCTTCATCCTGACCAGCGTAGCGCACCTTGTCGAAATCCACTACGATGGTGTTGATAGTTGGGTTGGTAGAGTTTTCGTTGCCGTCTTTCAGCACGCCTTTGAACACGTGTGAGCCACTTTCGCGGTTCTTCACAGAGAATTCGCTCATGCCGTTGCCCGTCATTTCGCGGATGGTGGCGTTCACCACATCGGCGTGGTAGCGGCCTTGGAACATGGCGCTGAAGCGGAAGTTCTTGTAGCTGAGGCTTGTGGTGAGGCCGAAGCGAAGCTTAGGCTCGCGGTTACCAAGCACACTCCATACGGAGCTTACCAGTGGCAGGCCAGTGGTGGGGCTGATGAGGATGTCGCCATTTTCGTTGCGGTCGTAAGCGCGTCCGGTAACGGTGGTGATAGGATGCCCCTTCATCACGCCATTGCGGATATTGCCAGAGTTCCAAGTGTAGGCGTTGTAGTATTCTTTGAGATTCTCAGGAAGTTCCACGATTTCAGAGCCAGTGTGCGAGAGGTTCACGCCCACGTTCCAGCGGAAGTCTTTGAATTTGAGCACATCCACGTCGATGTGTCCTTCCCAGCCCCAAGTGTTGAATGTGCCCACGTTCATGTTGTTGAGCACGAATCCGGTGGCATACGACATGCGGAAGCCGGTCACAATCTGGTCGGCGCAGTGGGTGCGGAACATGGTGAAGTCGGCATTGATGCGGTCGTTCCAGAAGCGTCCTTCCAGACCAATTTCGTAAGAAGTGGTCATCTCAGGCTTGAGGTTCTTGTTTGGACCGGTGTAGCCATACTTGTAGCCTCCGCCCACAAGACCTGTTGGCTCAAGCTCTGGGTCGATTGAGAGTGCTGGCGCGTCCTTACCCACTTGGGCGATAGCGCCGCGCAGCTTCAGGTAGTTCATCCACGAGAGGTTCTTGAGCCCGCCAATTTCGGTGAGCACTACGGAAGCCTCCACTGCTGGATAGAAGAAGGAGTTGTTGTTCTTTGGAAGGGTAGATGACCAGTCGTTACGGAAGCGTCCGGTGAGGAACGCCATGTTGTTCCATCCAAATTCCACCTGGCCGGAGATGGCTTGCAGGCGGCGCTTGGTGGTGCGCTTCGAGCTTTTGATGGTGGACTCCGTGCAGTTGTTGATTGAGTAGAAGTCGATCACCTTGAAGTTGCTGCCCGATGACGATAGCGACGACACGCCGTTTTCAAGTTG
Source organism: Porphyromonadaceae bacterium UBA7572 (assembly GCA_002476625.1). Classification (GTDB taxonomy): domain Bacteria; phylum Bacteroidota; class Bacteroidia; order Bacteroidales; family Muribaculaceae; genus Sodaliphilus. The sequence goes on from DLLC01000030.1 coordinate 60,486, forward strand.
GTGATAGCCAAGTTGCGCGCCGAAGGTGAACTTGCCGTCAAAGAAGTCGTTGTTGTAGCCGGCGAGTACGTTGATGGTGGGGTCGTTGGTGTTGTATTTGGATAGAGAGTAAACACCTGCGTTGGCGGCGTCGTTTACGTCCTGGTTGCTTGACTTGTAGTAGGGGTGGCTGCCATATTCGTAAGCAGAAGTGGATACGTCCCAGCCAAATTGAGCGCGCAAGAATGTGTGCTCAAAAGGCACGATATTAGCAGAGAACGCACTGATGAAGCGGTCGGTCACGTCGTAGTTGAGGTTCTTGTAGAGACCGTAGAGTGGGTTGAGCATATCGTGGTCGGTGTAGTAGTTGGGGTAGCGCATGTGCGCCCCGTCGGCTGCCATGTATTGCGACATGTCGTCCACCTGTGGCCACTTGTAGGAATAACGGATAGGGCCGTTCAAGCCACGGAGTGCCTTGTGGTTCTTTTGGTTCACGTATTGAATGCTGCCTTCAAATTTCAGCCATTTAGCCACCTCGGCTTTACCTGCGAGCGAAAGGTTGGTGCGCTTGAGGTCGGTGGTCTTGATTACACCGGTCTGGTCGAAGAACGAGGCGCTTGCGCGAACCGACATTTTGTCGTTGCCGGCTTCCACAGCCAAGTTGTGCTTGTGCAGGAAGCCTGTTTGGAGCACGCTTGCGGCGTTGTCATAGGTGGGAATTGAACCATCATACATGGCACCATTTTGTGAAGTGTTGTAGTAGTTGGTGGTGCCGTATGAGCCATTGGCATATTTTTGCTGGATTTTTGGCCAGCCGTAGGCCTTCGACCACGACAGCTGGTTGCTGTAGGTGACGCGGGCTTTGCCGTTGCGGCCCTTCTTCGTGGTGATGATGATGGCGCCGTTTGATGCGTCGGAGCCATAGAGCGCGGCGGCGGCGGCACCTTTCAGCACGGTCATGCTTTCAATGTCTTCGGGGTTGAAGTCGTTGCCACGAGAGGAGTAGTCGGTAGAGCGCACGTTCAATCCAGTAAGGTCCTCGCCACCGGCAAGGATATTTGATGCGTTGAATGAGCTGTTGTTCATAGGCACACCGTCCACTACGTAGAGGGGCTGGTTGTTGCCAGAGAGAGAAGTGGCACTGCGGAGCACCACAGAGGTGGATGCGCCTGGAGCACCGCCGGAAGAGGTGACGGTCATACCCGACACACGGCCTTGGAGCGCCGAGATGAAGTCGGTGCGGCCAGACTCGGTGATGTCAACAGCCTTCACATTCTGTGCTGAAGAACCCACAGCGCGAGCCACACGCTTCATGCCGAACTCGCCGGTGATTACCACCTCGTCGAGCTTCAAGCCGTCGTTGTTCATAGTCACTTCGGCTGCATTTGCTGCGGACACTTCCATCGCCTTGTAGCCTACATAAGAAAACACCAAAGTTTGATTCTTTGATGCTTGGATAGAGTAGTTACCGTTCACATCGGTCACTGTGCCGCGTTTGGTTCCTTTTACTCTTACGGTCACGCCGATAAGCGGTTCACCATTGGTATCTTTTACGATACCAGTCACTTTGCCGTTGGTCTGCGCAGCTGCCGTGAAGCCCACACCGCTCCCCTGCGAAGAGCAGATAGAAGTGGGGGCACCACATGCCAATACTAACGCTGTCAACAATACACATTGCTTTTTCATATGCACATGAGATAAGTTGGAAAGTTAATAGTATGGGATTAATAAATTGTTAGTTCTCTCTTTGGCTGTATGTATTGAATTACAACACAAGCCATATTTTTTTTTGCAAATTTTTAAAAAATTTTAAACATACGCAAGTTTTCTTTAGTTTTTTTGCTCATCTTGTGTTATTGTCCAAAAACAATCGCAGGGGAGGCGTTTTTCTGTTAAAAATTGGTTTTAGGCTTGAAAAAATGGCGTTTAATCTACTTTATTTGTGTAAAGTCCTGTGTTGCGGTAATTTTGCAACCAGTTAAAGGTTTTTTCTGTTTCGCATAACGATTATATACGCAAGCATACAGAGCGAAACAGGTATTACAGTAAAAACGAGAGTATGAGAACGCACGCCTTTGTGCGGCGTTTTTTTTAAAATCAGCATAAGAAAAGTTTGTAAGAGTGATTTTTTTCTTCTTGCGCAGTGATGCGCGGGAAGTTTTTTTGTGTTATGCGCGCTTTTTCCTTAACTTTGTGGCTCTGCAGACATTGACTACACAATTATTTATTTTATTTGTAAAGGCAACAACTGAAAAAACATTTTTATGGTAATAGGATTTGATGCAAAACACATGCTCGAGGAAGAAGGAATCCTTGGATACTATGGAAGGGTGGCGGTGGAGGCTTTGACGGAGCACTATCACCACAACGACTACATACTTTACACATCTGGCGACACGGACGACACCAACATCATCGGCAATCTGCTCGTACACTCGTCGGTGCATCTGAAAATGCCGCATGGCGCATCGCTAAGTGAGCGGCTCAGCAAATGGAAAGGGCTGCTACAAGCCACCCGACGGCACGGCGTGCAGGTGTTTCACGGGCTTTCTGCCACACTGCCGAGCGGCATAGAGAAAACGGGAATGGCCACTGTGGTGACTGTGGGCAGCTTGCTTCACAAGCATTACCCAGAGCGCTATTCGTTTCTGGAACGCCACAGAATCAACAAGCAGTTCCGGTCCACATTCAAGGAGGCCGACGCGGTGATAGCGATGAGCGAGTTCAGCAAGCGAGAACTCATAGACTTCTACCATGTGCCAGAGGAGAAAGTCAGGGTGATTATGCCGGTGAGTGAGTCGGTGTTCTCTTCCACGCTCACCGATGAGGCCAGAGATGTGTTCCGGCAAAAATATAAATTGCCTGAGAAGTATATTTTAGTGCCAGGCCGCTTTGATGAGCGCAACAATATGAAGGTGGCGCTTGAAGCTATGGCCAACTTGGCCGACAGAGAACTGTGTATGGTGGTGATAGGCCATCGCAACGACTACTACAGGGCCCTCAAGCACAGGGCTTCTCAGCTGGGACTGGGCGGACGGGTGGTGCGTGTGAAGGCCACTTACAATGCCCCTGTACATGCGGTGTATGCCATGGCTGCAGCTGTGGCTTATCCTTCGGTGTACGAAAGCGTGAGCTTGCCGATTTTGCGCAGTCTCAGCTGTGGAACTCCAGTGGTGGCGGCTAAAGGGTCGTGCATGGAGGAGTTTGGCGGCGACGCGGCTCTCTACTTCCGCCCCGATTCTGCCGAAGAGCTCGCCGATGCCCTTTCTCGCGCGCTTGGGCCGGAACGCGCGCGCCTGCTTGAGGCTGGAAAGGCTCAGAATAAAAAGTTCACCGCAGAGCGTATGGCTCGTCAGCTCGACGACCTTTACCGCGAGCTTCGGTCACAAAAAAGCATGTAACACATTGACACAAGCGTATGGCAAGAATAGACAAAGCAGATATTGAGGTCCGTGCAAAGGCCGGGCGGGAGAATTTCTTGAAGGGCTACAACTGTGCCCAGGCGGTGGTCGCAACGTTTGCCGACCTTTATCCAGAGGCCGACGTGGATGCGCTGCTTCGGCTCTCGGCCTCGTTTGGCGGCGGCATGGGGCGACTGCGCATGACGTGTGGCACGGTGAGCGGAATGATGATGCTGGCAGGGCTCGACAATGGCAGCCCCACGCCAGCCGATATGGATGCCCGCACGCGAAACTATGCCCTGGTGCAGGAGCTGGCGGCGAAGTTTAGGGCAGAAAACGACTCCTTGGTTTGCGCCACCCTCCTGGGGCTGCGCACGGGCACCATCGACCCGCCGCGGCCGAGCGAGCGCACAGCGGAGTATTACCGCGAGCGCCCTTGCCCTCGGCTTGTGGAGTGCGCTTGCCGGATATTCGCTGAATATTTGGCGTGCAAGCAAGACTGATATTTTTATACAGATGACTGATAAAGCGATGAAACGATTTTCTATTTTATTACTATTGGCACTCGCGCCGTTTGCCATGGCGCTCGCCGGAAGGCATGTGATGATAGCCGACACGCTCAGCGGCTCTAAAATATATCCAGGCACGATACACGCCATTCAGGTGTATGTGCCCGACCAGTATGATGGCAAAGAGGCTGCTTGCCTGTATGTGGGACTCGACGGGGTGCTGTGCAATGCGCCTACGGTGATGGACACACTGATTGCGCAGGGAAAGATGCCGGTGTGCATCGGGGTGTTTCTGCAGCCGGGGGTGGTTTACGATGCCTCGGGCAATGTGGTGCGCTACAACAGAAGCAATGAGTTTGACCGCACTTCTCCCCTTTTTGCCGAGTTTCTTGAAAAGGAAGTGCTTCCAGAGGTGTGCAAACTCACCGACGGCAATGGCAATCCCATCCGCATATCCAACCATGCAGAGGATCACATGATTTTTGGCTTGAGCAGCGGTGGCATTGCCGCCTTTATGGCGGCGTGGCACAAGCCCGACCTCTTTTCGCGCGTGTTCAGTGGTGTGGGCACCTTCGTGAGCATGCGCGGAGGCAACGAGGTGCCTGCGTTTGTGCGAAAAGGCGAGCCGCGTGCGCTCAAAGTGTGCCTGCAAGACGGCTCTGCCGATGCCTGGAATCCTTTGTTCGGCAGCTGGTATGAGGGCAACCAGATGCTGGCGTCGGCGCTCGACTTTGCCGGCTACAAGACGAAATACGACTGGAGCGACAGTGGACACAATGTGAACCGCGCTTCAGCCATTTTCCAGGAGGTGATGGAATGGATGTGGAATGGCTGGCCTGCCGACATTGTGCCAGGCACCACCCAAAACGATTTGCTGAGCAAGGTGCTTGTGCCCGACAGTGAATGGGAAATCCCCGACACCACGGTGAAAATGCCGGCTTCGTGGGGCAATATGGTGTATTATCCCGACATGAGCCTTGCTGTGAAGGCTGTGCAGGGCAGTAACTGCCTCAACCAGGTGATTGTGGACGACGGGCAGAACATGTATGAGCAGCCGTTCTACTGGCTTCACAGCTACGACAATTCCCAACTTGAAATCGGTCCGATGGAATTTGACGCCGACGGCAACTTGTGGGTGGTCACAAATGCCGGCATTCAGATTTGCGACCAGAACGGACGGGTGAGGGGCATTGTGCGTGTGCCTGGACTTCCCCGTGGCGCCAAGTGGCAAGCCATTAAGATACAGGAAGGCGCGGTCATTCTCTTCGACAGCCAGCAAGGCACTTATTCGCGACCATTCCATGTGAAGGCCCCCCAAGGCGGTGTTCGCCCCCAGAGTCAGGGCCAAGGCTAATCTAAAGGTGAGCCGGGAAGTGAGTGAACGAGCAGCTCCACCAGGCGTGGTAGGGCGTAGCGGTGAAGCTCGGTCTCTGGAATCCAGATGAAATCATGCGGCAGTGAGGGCTTCGTCTGCGCCTCCAGAAGATAAAAATCGGCGTATAGCACCCGATGGGTGAGCACATGCTTCACTTTCTTGCGCAGTGGTATGAGTGTGCCGGCAAACGCAGGCAGTTCGGCGTTCTCAATCAGCAAAGGCTCCCACAATCCTTGCCAGATGTCGCCTGAGGCGCGGCGGTGAATGGCGGTGGTGCCCTCGTTAGTCCGAATATAGACGTATTGCAGATGCCGCGTCTTGATGGTGAGCTTTTTTAGCTTCACTGGTAGGGCGTTCACCGCATGACTGTGCAGTGCGATGCAAGTGTCGGCAATGGGGCAGCGTTCACAATTTGGGTTTTTCGGAGTGCATTGCATTGCGCCAAAGTCCATGATGGCCTGGTTGTAGGCCGCGGCTTGGCTTGTGGGTAGAAGCTCTTGCGCGAGCGCGGCGAACTCCTTTTTTCCCTCTGTGGTGTTGATGGGCGTGTGGATGCCAAAGTGGCGGCTGAGCACACGGTAGACGTTGCCATCGACCACTGCCGCTGGTAGGCCAAACGCTATAGATCCGATGGCTGCGGCGGTATAGTCGCCCACGCCCTTAAGCGCCTTGATGCCTATCAAGGTGTCGGGGAAGCCGCCTTGTGCCACAATCTGCCTCGCGGCGGTGTGTAGGTTGCGTGCGCGGCTGTAATAGCCTAATCCCTGCCACAGCCTCAGCACATCGTCCTCACTCGCTTCTGCGAGTGCCTGTACAGAGGGGTAGCGCTCCATAAACTTCAGCCAGTAGTCGCGTCCCTGCTCTATGCGGGTTTGCTGTAGGATTACCTCGCTGAGCCAGATGGGGTAGGGGTCGGTGGTGTGGCGCCATGGCAGGTCGCGCCCGTTGGCGGCATACCACCGTAGCAACGCTGAGGCAAAAGGGTGTGTCATTTTCGTGTTCCCTTTCTTTTAAGCCGGCGAACGTCTGCCTTTTGCTCGTCGGTGGCACGGAACGATTCGCATATTTTTTGAATGGCCTTGTTGTGTGTGAAATCATCAAGACTGTTGTGCCTGAGGTATGGCATTGTGGCTTCTGGAAATTTGACGAAGCACACCGAAAGCAGCCATGCTACCGCCATTTTCACGTAATACCCGTCATGGCGTATGCCATCCACAATCTGGAGAATTTGTGCTATGTGTTCCTCGTCTACAAATGCGTCTAAAGCCATTACCACGGCAAAACGCAGCTCATATTCGCGCTCCGACTTGAAGTAGGGCTGGATGAAACGCCACCACTGCGCACGCTCGCACGGCTTTGGCTTGAAAGTGCAGCACACATTGTCGCACACCGACCAAGAGTTGATGCGTGGCACCCACTCCTTCACTAATTTCAGCCGCTCATCGGTGCCGATGCCTTTTGCATAGGCTATCGCCATGCCGTGCAACATGCGGCTTTCCATGAAATCGGTGTCGGCAGCAGTAGCCACATAGTCGCGCCACGCGCTGTCGGCAGCTATTTGCCGCGCCAGATGGCGCAGGTGCGGTATGCGTATGCCGAGCACTCCGTCCACCCCAGGATTGAGCATGGCGGTGAATTTTTTGTTGCCTTGTTCCGCAAGATTTTGCAGAAGCTCCGGTATGGTTTTGCCTTGAAATGTGTACATGCCACAAAATTACCACAAAAATCCCAATATCACTTTTGCTTTAACCCATTAC
>DLLC01000027.1 GCA_002476625.1 Porphyromonadaceae bacterium UBA7572
TTAACATAAACCTTAAACAAAATGAAATAAAAACCGTCGTCACGACGCTAAGAATTTCATAACCTTAAAAACTAATACCATGAAAAACCGATGCAAAGGTAGGAAAAATATGTTATATAACATACTTTCCCAGCAGAAAATTCCAAAATTTAACATCAATTAACCAAATAAGGCGTATATAGCACAAACCTCATCACTTTTTCCCGCGCCGATGGGTAAAAAAGAAAAACCACGAATTCACCTAATGTAGCGAATCAATCAGTTCGCTGAAATTCGTGAAAATTCGTGGTTTGATACCTAAGTGAGGCGCGAGTTAGCGGTTCTCAGCGAGATACGCCTCAAGATCGGCGGGATGGTAAGGAATACGCTCCTCGCCAAGGAACCGACAGCCGTCGGCTGTGATCAGCACATCATCCTCTATGCGAATGCCACCGAAGTCCTTGTAGGTTTCGAGCAAGTCGAAGTTGAGAAACTCTGCACAGTGCCCGCTTGCGCGCCAATCATCAATGAGGGCAGGAATAAAATAGATACCCGGCTCATCGGTCACCACAAAGCCTTCCTCCAGGCGGCGTCCCATACGCAGGCAGTTGGTGCCGAACTGCTCAAGGTTGGGGCGGGTCTCCTCGTCAAACCCCACATAAATCTGTCCGAGGCCCTCCATGTCGTGCACGTCCATACCCATCATGTGTCCAAGTCCGTGAGGCAAGAACATGGCGTGTGCGCCAGCGCGCACTGCCTCTTCCGTATCGCCCTTCATCAAGCCAAGCTCCTTCAGGCGGTCGGTCATCTTACGGCACACCGCAAAGTGCACATCGGCATACTTCACGCCAGGGCGCGCCACTTCCAGCACATAGTCGTGGCATTCTTCCACTATTCGGTAAATGTCGAGCTGGCGCTGGGTAAATTTTCCGCTCACAGGGAATGTGCGCGTGTGGTCGGAGCAGTAATGGTTGAGATTTTCAGCTCCACAGTCGCACAGCGCAAGCCTACCCTCCTGCAAAGGCGCAGACGATGGGTTGCCGTGCATGATTTCGCCATGCTGCGAGAAGATGGTGGCAAACGACGTTTGCGAGCCATAAGAGCGCGCCACGCCATCAATCTGACCACCCACATACTGCTCGCTCACACCCGGCACCGCTAAGCGCATGGCAGTGGTGTGCATCTTATAGCCAATGCTGCAAGCCTGCTCTATCTCGGCAATTTCCAGAGCCGACTTCGTGGAGCGCATTTTCACCACGGCATGAATGAGCGCAAGGGAGGCGGCATCCTTCTGCATGCTCGGATGAATGCCCAACAGATCCATAATCTGGATTTTGGTGTCGTAGCGGTATGGTGGCAGGAAATGGATTGCCTGCGAGGCGGCTTTCGCGCCATTCACCAGGTGGGCAAGTTTTGCCATAGGAGCAGAATTCTCCACCCCCACCTGCGCGGCCATATCAGCCACACTGTCAACCGAGCCATACCACACAATATCTTCAATGTCGATGTCGTCGCCCAAAAGATACTCCCGGTCGGCATCCACGTCGATCACGCCCACAAGCCCTTCACGCTGCTGGCCGAAATAGTATAAAAACGAGGAATCCTGACGCAGTGGCGCATAGGCATTGCTTGGATAATTGCAAGGTGCGTCGTTGTTGCCAAAAAGGATAATGAGGCCGCTTTTCATCAACTTCTTAAGCTGTGCGCGGCGATTTTGATACACGTCTGAAGTAAACATAGTGCTATGTCGTTATTTAAATATTTTTATTAGTTGGTTTCACTTTAAGAGGGCGTTTTATCGCTTGCGGGCTGCTTTGCGCTGCTGCTCTTTTTGTTTGGCTCGCTCCTTGCGCTCGCGCTCCTTTTGCTTGGCCCGCTCTTTGCGCTCTTTTTCCTTAGCCTTGGCTGCGGCTTTACGCTCTTGCTCCTTCTGCTTGCGCGCATCCTCCTTGGCCTTGGCAGCGGCTTTGCGTTCCTGCTCCTTCTGCTTGCGCGCATCCTCTTTCGCTTTGGCGGCGGATTTAGCCTCTTCTTCACGCTTACGGTTTTCAGCCTTGATGGCGTCTTCATGCGCACGCTCCGCCTGCTTGATGGAGTCTTGCCGCTCCTTCTCCGCTTTCTGGGCGGCCTTACGCTCGGCCTTCAGCCTCCGCTCCGCCTCTTTCTCGGCCTGCTTGGCGGAGTCGGCACGGTATTTCTCTATGTTCTTCAACTTGAGAGCAGCGAGTTTGTTGGCTGTCTTGATCGAATCCTGCTGACGCTTCTCGGCTTCTTTCTCGGCCTTGAGGCGCTCTTTTTCAGCCTTGGCGGCAGCTTTGGCTTCGGCCTTGGCGGCCTTAATGCTGTCGGCGGCGCAAACCGTCACTGGCGCAGTTTCCAATTTTCCTTTAGCCGCTGGTGCAGAAGGAGCCTCCTTTTCTGCCTTTTCATTGGTGGGGCTGGCAGAAGCCTGGCTCTTCTGCGCAGGCTTCTTGCGCACAGTGGGGCGTGGCTCTACAGTGCTGGTTCCGTCGTCGATAACCAAGTCAGGGTTTTCAGGAACCACCGTCACTTGCGGTGCCTCTTCATCATTTTTCTTTGGCGGCAGAATGGCAGAGATGTCGGACACGGCCTTCTTCTCTGATGGCTTCTCTGCCTTTTTCTCTGGGCGCACGCTCTTGGCAGGCTTCTGCCGCTCGGCTTGCTCTTGCGCGGAGGCATTCTCTACCGGAGGCACTTTCGCTTCCACATTTTTCTCGTTCTCAGCGTCAAGGTAGCGGAAATAGTCCTCAAACGACCGTCCTTCGCTCAGTAGCAGGTTGAAATTCTCCTCGCTGATAAGCACCGGATGAACAAGCCCTATATACTGCTTAAACTCTGCTGCCGCGTCAAACACGGTGCGATAGCCGAGCAGTTCGCCATAGTTGGCAAAGCCCTTCACCACAAGAAGTCCCATGTTGCCGAACGTCATCTTCTCAAGGTCGTAATCACGCACATTGAATGAGCGGAAATTATGCCGTGCCAGCTCGTAGAGCAGAATGTTGGAGTTGATGGAGTCGGTGCTATATACCAGCACAAACACTTGCGGCTTGTCTGCCGATGTCTTGATGTCGGTGAACTGCTTGTCGGAGGCGTGGTGGGAGGCGGTGTCGTTGGTCAGTGCCATGGCCGACCACTGCATGCCACGGGCGTTGCTGCCACCGCCTGCGAGCTGACGCCCGGCCTTCACCTGCTTCATGATGGCGGAGGCAGTGGGCGTGATATCGGTTTCGGGATAGCGCTCAAGCATTTCCTTCAGCACGTCCTTGAATTTGTCGTAGTTCTTCTGGGTAACATACGCTAAAGCGTCGATGAACATAAACTTAGGCATCAACTTCGACAGTGGATAGCGGCGCATCATCTCGGCATAAGCCTCGTGCACGGCCTCATTGTTGTTGTTCAGATAATTGTTGTAGGTGGTGGCATACAGGTCTTCCTGCACCTTATCCATCTGCCGTAAGTTGTCGAGATAGGCGGGGTCTTTCATCGCCAATCCGTATTTAGAGTCGGCGAAGTCTGATAAAATGAGCTGTCGCCACTTCTCTGCCTCGGCATGCTGGTCGGTGCGCATACACAGTAGGTAAAGGTTGTAGTACACGTCCAGGCGGTATATGTTGTCGGGATAGCGCTCGAGCAGCTCCGTAAACTCGTGGTTAGCCGCGCTGAAGTCCTCTAACTTGTCCTTCAGAATAAGGCCCATGTTGTAAAGGCCCTCTTGAATCACATCGTTGGCAGTTTGAATCTGCTCGGGCGTGGAAGGTATTTGTTTCAGATAGTATTCCTCAAAATGAGGGTCTTCAGAATGCTTCACAGAGTCGCGCTGCGCTTGTGAGAGCGTGGTGTCGGCAGGGTGCTGTGATGCGTTGGCGGTGTCGGCAGAGGCAGTATCTTCATCTCCAAACGAGAACGTGTTTTTGTTGCGCCGGCGCCAGTTGTCCTCCAGCTTTCGGTTGCCCCATTGCTGCTGGAATGCCGTTTTGCCTGCGTTTTTGGTGGTGGTATTGTAGAAGTACCACGATTTGTCGTTGTTGAGCGTAAAAGCTGTCGGTGCATTTTTATTGGCACCCAGATTGTTTCCCTTTGCGCTTTGATTGGCCATATACTCCTCGCGCGCGGCATTCTCGGCTTCCTCTTTCTCCTTTTTCTTCAAGTCGTCGATAATTTTTCTGATCACCTTCTTCTGCTCTTCGAGCGGCATTCGGGAGAGGCGCAAGAGCGAGTCTTGAAGCGTGACATTGCCGGCATACACGGCAAGCTCGTCGAGCACATCGCTACGCTTTTTCAGCTCGCGGTAGTTGGGATAGGCCTCGCTCAACTGCGGTATGGCCTCGGAATAGCATGGCTGGGCCAGGTCGTATTTGTGCTGTGTGAAATATATGCCGCCGAGGGCGAGCTGGCTGATGGCCTTGTCGATGCCATTGCGTGTGCTTTTCTCCGCAGCCAGTTTGTAGTTGGCCACAGCGCCAGCGGTGTCCTGCCGCGAGAGGTAGAGGTTGCCGATGGCGTAATACACCTGGTCGAGGTATTCCTTGTTGCGGTCGTAGCGTGTCATGTGCTTGAGCGCCCTCACCTCTGGCATAATGTTCTGCCCCTGGAACACGGCGCTCTGCTTGATGCGCGCGTTAAACTTGGTGCGATATGTGGAGCCGCTGTGGCTGCCGGCGCGCTTAAACGCCTCATAGGCCAGCCGCTTCTCGCCGGCATCCTCATAAAGCTGGCCGAGCAGGAAGTTGAGGCGCACCTTCTGCGCACCACTTTGCCCCTTGATGGCCTCCACGAGATACGGAATGGCCTCGCTATTCTTGCCACTCTTGATGTAGAAGTCGGCAAAGGCAAGGTTGGCGAGAGCGCGAATGCGCTTGCTGCCTATCTTGTCGATATGCACATGCGCCAGCACATTGTCGGCCTCAGTGGTCCATCCTAAGGCACAGTAGCTCAGCGCCTCCCAAATCTGGCACTCCTGCACCAGCTCCGGCTTCCAGGTGAAGTGGCGCGTGATGTAGTGGAATGTGGCGGATGATGCCAGGAAGTCGCCTTTCATATACTCGGCCTTGGCGAGCATCAGCCATGCGTTGTGGATAAAGGGGTTGTACTCCTCGCGCTTAAGCCACTCCTTATATTTCGCGTCAGTGCCCTTGCCCGACTTTTTGGCGGGCTTCTTCTTGATGGAGTGAAGGGCTATGGCCTTCTGCATTTTTTCTATGGTGCGGTCGAAGCTACCCGAAGGCTGTGGCGCCTTGGGCGACGTGCGCGCCTCGGCAGGGTGAATGAAGAGGTGTTGCGAGTAGTCGTCCTGATATTCATTTTCCAGCACTTTTATCTGCTCCTCATAATTGGTCATGCCGTTGTAGTACACATTGTAGCGGGTGGTGAACGCCTGCCAGAAGCGCGACATGGGGGTGTTCCTCTTCGTGCCACATGCGGCCAGAAGAAGTGTGAGCGAGGCTAAAAGCGCCAGTGGTATGTAACGACCTGTTTTGTCCATAACATTAATATTATAACGCACAATCCACTTTATTATTGTGCCAGTGCGCACTCACCCACACGCCTACACGCGCCACGGCATACATAGCAATGAGCAGGATGACTATCGTGGCCGACACCGGAACGCTCAGCAGCACGCTCAGCAGCACGCCGCCGAGCGAGCACACCAGGCTGACGACCACCGACAGGCACATGAGCGGCAGCAGGCGACAAGTGCGCAGCTCGGCTATCATCTGCGGCATGGTGAACAGCGACATCAGCAGCATGATGCCAATAAGGCGGATGGTGAGCACGATGCACACCGATGTGAGCACCGTCATCATCAAGTTGACTGCGCCCACAGGTAGTCCTTGTGTGCGTGCAAAGTTGGGGTCGAAAGCACAGCTGCGGATAATGGGGAAAAACATCGTCATCACCACGAGCAGCACCACCAAAAACACCGTGAAGGCTATGAGGTCGGCACTACCGATAGTAAGAATATTGCCGAACAGAAACGACGACAGCTCGGGCACATACCCTGGCGTGAGGAAGATGAAAACGGTGCCCAGTGCCATGCCAAGCGCCCACACCACGCCTATGGCGGAGTCTTCTCGCACATGCTCGCGTGTGGAGAGCCACTCCACGCCAAGCGCCGACAGAATGGCAAACACGCCTGCCGTGAGCACCGGGTTAAGCCCGGCGTAGAAGCCAAGGCCAAGACCGCCAAAGCTGGCGTGCGTGATACCACCTGTGACAAACACCATCCGGCGGCTCACCACATAAGTGCCGATGATGGCTGATGCCACGCTCACCAGCAATATGCCGATTACGGCGTTTTGGAAAAAGGAATAACTGAATATGTCAAACATTATAATTTGCTCTGTTTTGTAGTGGTTTGCTCTCCGTAGAGCATAATGAATTCTTCGCGTATGGCGCGGGGCAGTACGATGCCGCGCTTCTTCACGCTTTGCTCCCATGGCAGCAAGTCGGCTGGCTGAAGGGTGTAGAGCACGTCGCGAAACTGCTCCTCCTCATCGGCCGTATAGTCGTCGGCTGCCCTGCCTCGGAATTGGTCGAGTTCCTCGTCGTCGAAATACACAATGTCGGCAGTGGCGCCGGCAAGCACCATCTCGCTTGGGCACACCTCGTGGGCGGTGCAGCAGTCTGCGGTGCAGCCATCGCCATCGGGCAGTGAAGCCGACGCTGGCTCATCATCGCCGGTAGGCTTATGCACGAAGTGGTCAAAAAGGTAGAGCACGATGCCCACCGCCACCATCAATGCGAATATGTAGAGAGCTGGTATCATACCTCTTCTATCTTAAAGCCCACCGCACGAAGATGCTCCCAAAATTCGGGATACGATTTGCTCACCACCTGCGCATCGTCGATCACCAGCCCAGGGAAACGAATAGCCGCTGGGGCAAAGGCCATGGCCATGCGGTGGTCATGATAGGTGGATATGTGTGGATTGGCTTCTGGCTGAACGGTCTGACAGTGCCAACTGATAGCATCGTCGCCTTCCACTTTCACCGCATAACCCAGCTTGAGAAGCTCCGTGCGCAACGCCTCCAGCCTGTCGGTCTCCTTGATGCGGAGGGTGCGCAGCCCAGTCAGGCGGAAAGGCCGGCCCATCACGCAGAGCATCACCACAAGGGTCTGGGCTATGTCGGGAGTGCCACTGAGGTCGGCAAAGGTGGAGCAGCAGAAGCCTGCTCCCCCATTGCTGCGAAGGTCAAGATACTGCCCGCACCAGTTGCCCGTCACGCCCATCTGTGCCATCAGCTCCGCTATGCGGCTGTCGCCTTGTAGGCTTTGTGCCTCAAGGCCCTTGAGCGTGATGCGCGACTGGGGCATGATGGCCTGCATCGCCCACCAGTAGCTGGCTGCGCTCCAGTCGGCCTCCACCGTGAAGTCGATGGCATGATAAGCGCCTGCCGGCACATCTATCACATTACCATTCCACACAGCCTCCACGCCATAGCGTGCCATAAGGGCCACCGTCATCTCTATATAGGGCCGCGACATCATCTCCCCTTCTATCATAAGCCTCAAGCCCCCTATCACAGGAGCTATGAGCAGAAGAGCGGATATGTATTGCGAACTGACGCTCCCGCTGACAATCAATTCTCCGCCATGAATGCGCTTACCCTGAATTTTGAGAGGCGGAAACCCTTCTGCACCTGCATACTGAATATCCGCGCCCAGGCGCCTTAAAGCATCTACCAGCACCTTAATGGGGCGCTGGCGCATTCGCGCAGAGCCGTCAATCAGCACCGATCGGCCTTCACGAGTGGCGAAGTAGGCGGTAAGGAAACGCATTGCCGTGCCAGCCGCGCCCACATTCACCTCCGTGGCGCAAGAGCTGGCCAAGGCGTCCCGAAGCGCATCAGTGTCGTCGCATTGGGCAAGATTGCGCAGATGGCCTCGTGTAGGGCACAGCGCGTCGATCAAGAGCACGCGGTTGCTGATGCTCTTCGACGCAGGCAGACTAATTTCGCCCACAATTCTCGCTGGTGCTGTAATACGACAGTTCACAGCCACAAAGTTACAAATTTTTTGCTTAAATTTGCGGTATTAACATGATGCTATGCAAGAAATGCTTCTCTCTCACGATTATCTGCCCCTCGCAGACTATTCCTCGGCATTAGTGACGATGGCCACTGTGGCGTTTTTGGCAAAAATGCAGGTGCCCTGCACCGACCACCGGTGGACGGCGTTCAACCGCATGCGGTGGCGGCT
>DLLC01000062.1:0-20625 GCA_002476625.1 Porphyromonadaceae bacterium UBA7572
CTTTATTAGACAAAGGAATCTTATGACGAGACATATAGTCAATAGTTTCTTGATACTTTTGCAAATACTCTTCTGTTGTGAATTCGTGGTACCCAAGACTCTCAAACTCAGTTCTAAGAAATTGAATATGGTCATATTTCTTTCTTAACACACTATCTTCTCGTATAGCCCCCTCTGTACGAA
Source organism: Porphyromonadaceae bacterium UBA7572 (assembly GCA_002476625.1). GTDB lineage: Bacteria > Bacteroidota > Bacteroidia > Bacteroidales > Muribaculaceae > Sodaliphilus. The sequence continues at coordinate 184 of DLLC01000062.1, forward strand.
ACCCTCGGTTCCAAGCCTCCTTATCCAACTGATACTTTAGGTCATTAATTTGCCATGCATGTAAATTACTTGCATAGTGATATTTAAGTCCCAAAGTATAGCATTGACGTATGAACGAATTGGAGTAGAAACCCGTTTTATATTGGTAAATGTAAAGTAAATCGCATAATAGGAGTACAATAGATTCCTTGTCTGTTAGATTGGTCATATAGAGACCACTACGAATAGCTTCCTCTGAAATATGGAAGTTATCCATAATAAAACTGCTACGGCTATAAGTTCCTACTGTAGTTTCAAAATTCCACCATCGTCCCCAAGCATCTTGATGTCGAATGTATGTGTGCATGGGTGCCATAGCCAAATAGGCACGTGCTCCAACCTTATCTGCAATAATCTTATATAGATAAGGTAATGAATGGCATGTGCCATGCCCCGTAGTAAGCAAATGATGCACCATTCCTCCTTCCAATATTCGATCTTCAATTAATAATTCAATGCCATATTGGTAGGGATGATAATAATTGAGGTCGCAGGGTTGAGTATAGAATAAGTAAATAGCATAGTTGAGTGCAACATCCATGGTCGGTGCTTGTATCATAGGAGATGATGCCATATTTGTAACACCATTTGCAATACGATGAAGTTCCGACTGATACGCAGCATGATTAAGTGCACCATCGTAAAAACAATTTTCGACAGCAAAAGATGCTTCTGCAAAGTCGATAGGTTGCCTATCTTCAAGCATATTTTTTATTACATAATAGGCTTTATCAAATAAATAGTGATTCGTATACCGCAATGTATCGTTTTCATCATAAGCAAAATTTGGGATAGGTGCGTCAATCTGCTTTGGTTTTCTATATAGTGGCTCATCTGCATTCATATTATCAATATAAACACACAACAAAATTAGTAGATTGAGTAATTGTAATGTATGTTTTTTCATGGAATTATCGTATGTTCATAAGGTGACCACATGAAAGTATGCGTATCTATTAGGGTTGTCGACGGAAATATCGGTTTCTGTAGTGACACACAATCAATAAATACATAGGCTTCTATTTTTTCAAAATGGTCTGGAATGCTGACATACTCAAGGTTCTGACATCCCATAAACGCCCACCCGAGTATGTATTTTGCAGCTTCAGGAAGATATACCTTGCGAAGAGAATAACAATCCATAAATGCACATCGACCAATTCCAACAACTGTATAAGAATGATCGTCTGTGCCCAAAACTATAGCAGGAATATGTACTGAATCTAAACCAATATAATTAGTTTGGTTTTCCATAGAAGAACTATCATTTTGGATAGTCACTTCAACTTCATATCGGTCGTAGTCAGTGATAGCATAACACAACCCCTGATACTGGAAATCCATCTCTCTGATTGTCTCCTGAGCAAAAGAAAAAATAATCGTATATACCAGGAGACATTCCAATATCAACATCCTTTTTATGTTGATTGGAATTTTAGAACGAAACATAACTTTGAGAACTAGGTAAGTATATTCTGAATACTACAGAGTTTCCCCATCGTTGTTGGTTCTTTTTTACTCCCATATCCCCCCATGTCCCTGCAGCCTGAAAAATTCCATTTCTATTGATTCTACTTTCAATACCAGACGGCAAAGCCCCATCTTTGGGATGATTATGGGTTTGTGTCCGAAGTTCAGTAAAAGGAAATGTTTGAGGAACTTTTAAATAACTATTATCTGATGTTGGTTTGTGCGCCGTACTAATAAAATTAGTTCCTATACCAACATCACCGGTTTGCAGGAGTGTCCATTCGTTAACAATTCCCGATTGAGTCATAAACTCGAAAACACTTTCACCAGTATTGTCGTTTGATGCTTTGATAATTGTATAGCCATCTCCTGTACTAACATTCAAACTACCATATGCATAACTATTTTCCATTGGAAGACCTTCCCCGTTAGTACGCACACATCCATTATTATCCACATAACGAATGATGTCTACATTTTTGTTTTCTGTATGATTAACAACATTCCCTTTTATATCAAAGTCCCACTCATCCATTCCGTCGGGGTCAATATGAACAATTGGATTGCCACTACAATACATGTAAGGGCTAGTAGAAGGATTCTTGTCTGCTAGCGGATCAACAGAAAGCCATCGCCTATGTTTATTACTCATAGAAACAGTTCCAATAGAAATTTGTGTCTGAACATCTATAAACAATAGTCGGCTGTTGCTTATATCCGCTACTAAAACACAACGTGTAGTGTCTCGCTGTTGTTCGGCGTGCATATCATCCTTGTCAAGAATAACGCGTGATGTCTCTGGAGAAAATGAATCAAATGGTGTTTGAGCGGAGAGCATAAGCACAGGTAATACAACAAAGATTGCCATTAAATACAACCTGCCAAAAAGTTCCCTTGCATGCATATAATCAGAGTTTTTATATTGAAACATCGTATAAGTGCTATTCCCCAATCTCGCCTTTGAGGGTGGCGGCAGAGGCCTCTTTGACAAGCACATGTACTATTTCTCCGATGTGTCTGCCATTGCGGGGGAAGACGACGGTCTTGTATTGTGAAGTGCGTCCGTACATATCATCACGGCTGCGCTTGGAGAAGCCTTCTACCAACACCTCCACCGTCTTGCCAATCTCGCGGAGGTTGCTTTCCAATGAGAGTTGGTTTTGCAAAGCAATTATCTCATTCAGGCGGCGCACTTTCTCCTCTTCGGGTACGTTGTCGGGCAGGTGCTTTTGCGCAAAGGTACCCGGACGCTCGCTGTACTTGAACATAAAGGCAGTATCGAAACCGACCTCCCGCATCAGGGAGAGCGTCTCAGCGTGGTCTTCCAAGGTCTCGTCGTGAAAGCCACAGAAGACATCGGTACCTATAGTGGCATCTGGCAGGATACGACGTATAGCAGCAATGCGGTCGAGATACCACTCGCGGGTGTATTTGCGGTTCATCAGTTTGAGTATCTTATCCGAACCGCTCTGCACAGGCAGGTGTATGAACTTGCACAGGTTGTCGTGCCGCGCGATGGTCTCCAAGGTCTTGTCCGACATATCTTTGGGGTGACTGGTGGTAAAGCGGATACGCATATCGGGTACGGCATTGGCAACTATCTCAAGCAGGTCTGCGAAGTCAATCACTTCCGTTTTGCCGTCTGCATTTGTTCGCTCATAGCGATAGGAGTTTACATTCTGCCCGAGGAGGGTGACTTCCTTGTACCCTTTCTGCCACAGGTCGCGTACTTCGCGGAGAATACTCTCTATGTCGCGGCTACGCTCCCGCCCTCGGGTGTAGGGTACCACGCAATAGGAACAGAAGTTGTTGCAACCGCGCATAATACTGACAAAGCCTGATATTTGCTTGCCGATACGGGCAGGCATAATATCGCGATAAGTCTCTGTCTTGCTGAGGGTTACGTTGATAGCGCGTTCCCCTTGCTCACATTGTGCCAGGAGATTGGGAATATCCATATATGCATCAGGTCCTGCCACAAAGTCCACACCATAGTCGCGCACCAACTCATCGCCTATGCGCTCTGCCATGCAACCAATGACACCTATTATCTTGCCTTTTTTGTTTTTACCACCCAACTCCTGCAGACGGTGCTGCACTTTCTGTTCGGCGTTGTCGCGAATGGAGCAGGTGTTCAGCATCACGATGTCGGCATTGGCGATGTCGTCAGTTATCTCACAGTCCGTGGTTTGCATGATGGCAGCCACCACCTCGCTGTCCGCCACATTCATTTGGCAGCCATACGTCTCAATATAAAATTTCTTCATCATTACGCATTGCGCATTACTCATTGCGCATTGAACCTGTATTCCGTTACCTCGTGATATACCTCACCCGGGCGCAGTACAGCATTGGGGAAGTTGCCGTGGTTGGGGCTGTCGGGGAAGTTCTGCGCTTCCAGACATATCGCATACTGCACATCGTACTCGCGCCCGCTTTTGCCGATGTTCTTCTCCACCCAATTGCCCGTATAGACCTGCAGCCCGGGCATGGTGGTCCACACCTCCATGCGACGCCCGTCGGCTTCCACAATAGCGGCTTGGTGCAACTCACCGTCTTTGGGCAACGCCCCACGGATGACAAAATTATTGTCTATGCCTCGCCCGGGGGCAAAGAAGGGGTCGTCAATACGGTCTCCCACACGTTGCGGAGTACGGAAGTCCATAGGCGTGCCGTCCACTTTGGCAATCTCACCCGTGGGGCATGCGGTGTCGTCTAAAGGCGTGTACTCATCGGCAAACACCTGCAAGGTATGGTTACGGACGTCGCCGCTGCCCTCGCCTGCAAGATTGAAGTATGCGTGATTGGTCAGTCCGATGATGGTAGACTTGTCCGTCTTTGCCTCGAAGGTTATCTGCAGGGCATTCTCGCGTGTCAGACAATAGGTTACATACACATCCACCGTACCCGGGTAGCCCTCCTCGCCGTCCTTGCAACGGTAATGCAAGGAGATGCTGTAGGCGTTCTGCCCCACTACTTCCCAAACCTTCTCGTTCCAACCGTGTATGCCGCCGTGGAGGGAGTTGGTGCCGTTGTTGACAGGCAGTTGGTAGGCAACGCCGTCTAACGCGAAACGCCCGTCTTTGATACGATTGGCATAGCGACCTATGATAGCATTGAAGTAGGTCTCCTTCTCCATCCATTCGTCCAATGTACTGAAACCCAATACTATGTCTGCTTGTTCGCCTTTGTTGTTCGGTACGTTTAGGGACACAATCTTTGCCCCATAGTTGGTGATTTGTGCTGTCAATCCGTTCGTATTGCGCAGGGTGTACAGCCCAATGCGCTTGGTGCCTACACGCTTGTTGAAACTCTCCGCCTTAACCATACGTACTAATTAAGAATTAAAAATTAAAAATTAAAAATTAAGAATTAACTCGGTGTGCACCGTCTCCAATCTGTGCAATGTAGAAGTCGGCATGGAGACCTGTTTTCTCAGTGTATGTCTTGCCCACTTGCTCAATGAAGGTTGGTATTGCTTCTTCGCGTACCAATGATACCGTGCAACCACCGAAACCGCCGCCTGTCATACGACTGCCTATCACGCCGTCCACCTGCCATGCTGCCTCTGCCAAAGCGTCCAATTCGGGTCCCGTCACCTCGTAGTCGTCACGCAAGGATACATGACTGGCGTTCATAAGTTTGCCAAAGGTTTGTATATCACCCTTTTGCAGTGCTTCCACCGCGTCTCTTGTGCGCTGTACTTCACCCACCACGTGGCGTGCACGACGCAGTGCCACCTCGTCGGTGATGGCGTTTTGCACCTGCTCAAACTCGGTCATACTCAATTCCGCCAAGTTCATCAACGGACGTACCTTATTAATCATATCCACCGCCTCATGGCATTGTGCCACGCGGGCATTGTAGGCACCGGAGTCCAACTTGTGGGGCGAGTGGGTGTTGCTGATAACGACCTTGATACCATTCAGTTTGACAGGTACCAATTCAAACTCCAGCGTGTCGCAGTTGAGGTAGATAGCGTGGTCTTTCTTGCCTTGTGCGGATGCGAACTGGTCCATAATACCGCAGTTGACGCCAGCGAACTCATGTTCGGACAGTTGTCCGATTTTTGCCAGTTCGGTGCGGTCGTAGCCTGTATGGAGCAATTCGTTGAACGCATAAGCCGTCACCACCTCAATGGCAGCACTGCTGCTGAGTCCCGCACCCGCAGGCACATCGCCCCAGAACAGTATGTCATAGCCCTGCGGAATGGCAATGCCGCGCTTCACAAACTGCGCGATACAGCCCAGCGGATAGTTCACCCACACATTCTTGGGGAGCGGCGTGGTGAGGGCATTGACAAGCACTTCCGTCAGTTCGGGTTTGCCGTCAGTCACGTTTATATTCAAGGATGCAAAGCGCATCTTCATACCGTGATTTGGCGCGATGAGCAGGAAAGTGCCGAAACTTAGTGCACAAGGGAACACATAGCCACCGTTGTAGTCGGTGTGTTCACCGATGAGATTTACGCGCCCGGGCGCGAAAAAGATGCCTGTTGCTTCGTGTCCGAAGAGGGAAAGAAACGCTTTCTTCAATTCATTGACTTGCATAAATGTATTGTTTTAAGGTACTATTTTGTTTGTTTAGGCTACAAAGTTACAACAAAGTTTGCATATATCCAAACAAATGTCGCTCCATAGTGCAAGAATTGCTCAAGAACGACATATAATAAGGTCTCGAATATCAAAGAAGAGAACTACACCTTGCAGAGGAACCGCTCACGGTCCACGATGAAGCGTACATGTTCGCCCTCACCGATAAAGGTGCCCCCTTGATAGGCTGCCACATGGAACGTCAGTTTCTTGCCTTCCGCTGCCGTTAGTTCGGCAACAGCCGACACTTCCTGTCCCAAACCCGTAGGCTTCACGTGGTTCACGTTGATATGACCGCCCACGGTGGTTGCCCCTTCGGGCAGGGCATCCTTCACGGCAAGCATGGCAGCGTTCTCCATGAGTGCCACCATCACCGGCGTAGCCAACACGGGCATATCGCCCGAACCCATGGCTTCCGCCGTCTTACTCTTGTCCACCACCAATGTACTGGTATGCTTCAGTCCTGTTTCCATATCCGTAATATATTCAATCTGTTTCGCTTACTGATTATATATCTTTCGTTTGCTGATGATTCAACTGCGCGCCGCCTGTCTCCTTGCCCCAAAACACTTCCCGCTTAACCGCAAGCCGCCTCCCTTTTAACCACAAAGAAGAGAGCCGTTACACCCTCTTCTTTGTCCGTTTGGTACCGCGAGTGGGACTTGAACCCACACAGCCATTTCTGGCCAAAGGATTTTCTTACCACACTTACTTTTACATAAGCAATCTCACCACCCATCTGCATATTCTGGTGAGACTTTGTAGTCTGGACTATTTCACAACCGTATTGCTATCGCAACTTAGGTCCCTTCCGTATAGTCTCTACGCCGTTTATCCCATGCGGGAATTTAGAGAGCCATCGCCAAAGAGCGGGTCACCCTGCTCGAGGTTTCTGTTTGTTAGGAAGGTTCTACTCACAAAGTTTCCCTTGTGGCACTCTTGTTATTCAGACCTCTGTAGTCTTCTGTTTTAGGAGTCTTCTTTGGTCTTTTTCAAAGTCCTTCGTGTCTACCGATTCCACCATCGCGGCATAAATCGGCGACAAAGATACTGCTTTTCCGCAAGATACACAAGAAAATGGTGCCTTTTTTCAGCAAATCTTCGTTTTCGTTTGCAGATGTAGAAAAAAAGCACTACCTTTGCACCGCATTTCAGCACAAGAGTGCTTCAAGGTACCTTGCCCGAGTGGTTAGGGACCGGTCTGCAAAACCGGGGACAGCGGTTCGAATCTGCTAGGTACCTCTCAGAGAGCCGCCAAACAAGGCGGCTCTTGTTGTTTGATAGACGCAAGGTTATGCAACAGGAAATAGAAGATATTACCAAACAGGAATATAAGTACGGTTTCACTACCCGTGTGGAAACGGACGTGATAGAACGCGGACTCAACGAGGATGTCATTCGGCTCATCTCTGCCAAGAAGCACGAACCCGAATGGCTGCTGCAGTTCCGCCTTAAGGCATACCGCAAGTGGCTGACCATGAAGGTGCCCGCATGGGCGCACCTGCGCATACCCGACATCGACTTTCAGGCTATCTCATACTACGCAGCCCCCAAGGCAACCGATGGCAACAAGTCGGAGAACAATATCGACCCCGAAGTGATGAAGACGTTCGACAAGTTGGGTATCCCGCTCGAAGAGCGTGCCGCACTGGCGGGCAACATGGCGGTGGATGCTGTCATGGATTCGGTGTCGGTCAAGACCACCTTCCGCGAGTCGCTGGCAGAGAAGGGCATCATCTTCTGCTCTATCTCCGAGGCCGTACAGCATTACCCCGAACTGGTGCAGAAATACCTGGGCTCGGTAGTGCCCTATAGCGACAATTTCTATGCCGCACTCAACTCGGCGGTATTCTCTGACGGTTCGTTTGTGTACATACCCAAAGGCGTACGCTGCCCCATGGAACTCAGCACCTATTTCCGTATCAACGCGGGCAACACGGGGCAGTTCGAGCGCACCCTCCTCATAGCCGACGAGGGGGCATACCTCAGTTACCTTGAGGGATGTACAGCCCCTATGCGCGACGAGAACCAACTCCACGCCGCCATTGTCGAAATTATTGTGCATAAGGACGGCGAAGTCAAGTACTCCACCGTACAGAACTGGTACCCGGGCGACAAAGAGGGACGCGGCGGTATCTACAACTTTGTGACCAAGCGCGGCATCACCTACGAGAACGCCCGCCTCAGTTGGACGCAGTTGGAGACAGGCTCTGCCATTACGTGGAAGTACCCGAGTTGTATCCTCAAAGGCGACAATTCGAGTGCCGAGTTCTACTCTGTGGCAGTCACCAACAACTACCAGCAGGCGGATACGGGAACGAAGATGATACACCTCGGCAGGAACACGCGCTCGCGTATCATCAGCAAGGGTATCTCTGCGGGACACAGCCAGAACGCTTATCGCGGACTGGTGCGTATGGCTCCCAATGCCGAGGACGCCCGCAACTACAGCCAGTGCGACAGTCTGCTGTTGGGTGACAAATGCGGGGCGCACACTTTCCCCGTGATGCAGATACAGAACCCCACCGCTACCGTGGAGCATGAGGCGACCACCAGCAAAATCAACGAAGACCAACTCTTCTACTGCCAACAGCGCGGCATCGGCGTAGAGGATGCAGTCGGCTTGATTGTCAACGGCTATGCCAAAGAGGTGATGGACAAACTGCCTATGGAGTTCGCCGTCGAAGCACAGAAACTCCTACAGGTCAGCCTCGAAGGCTCCATCGGATAAAAAGAGCCTCCATTTACGATGAAACACATCCACATCATTTCTCCCTCTGGAGCCATAGATAATATACTGATTGATAGTGCTATTGCCAGATTGGAGCAGTGGGGATATGTTGTGTCTGTTGCTCCGCATGCACGTGAACGATATGGGCGGTTTGCAGGTACAGAGCAGGAGCGGTTGAGCGACCTTGACGATGCACTCTGCCGACCTGACATAGATATTATTCTCTGTAGTCGCGGGGGATACGGATTGCAACAGATAGCCGACCATATTTGCGTGCCTGAAAAACGAGTGCCCCTTGTAGTTGGGTTCTCGGACATCACAGTGCTACATAATATATTAGGTCTGCATGGTATACCTGCATTGCATGCCTCTATGTGCAAATATATCGCCACCTTGCCTAACGAGCACCCCGCCTTGCAACTTCTGCAGCGTGCCCTACAAGGAGAGAATATGACATACTCCCGGCCACCTCAGCCATGCCAACGGGAAGGAGAGTGCAAGGGTATGCTGATAGGAGGAAATCTAAGTGTGCTATATGGGCTACAAAGTACGCCTTACTCACTCAACTGCCTGATAGACAAATGCGCAGAACCGCCTATCCTCTTCATAGAAGATGTATGTGAGCGGCATTATCATATTGACCGCATGATGCAAAATCTCCGTATGAGCGGTGTATTGGCACGCTTGGGTGGTCTGGTAGTCGGGCAATTTACTGATTGTAATGATGACCCGCTAATGGGGTGTACGATATATGAGACCATTCTCCGCACGGTAGCCGAATATGATTTCCCCGTAATGACGAGCCTCCCCATAGGGCACGTGGAGCAGAATGTGCCGCTACGCCTTAATACCAGGTGGCATCTCACGGTGTCAGCCAATGGGGCACAACTGACAGAATGCTCCGTCCACAATTCCTGTAGAAACTAACCGATATACAGGTCCGTTTACCAGCCGCCTATGCTGTATATGGTGTTGCTTGATAAATATATCAGGCAGCCTTGCTCGGTATATACACCTTAATTGTCATGATTTTCGACAGATTTTGCACCACTTTAATCCACCAATACTCAAAAGCACTATAATTGTCTGATAATAAATCATCTGAGTTGTTGATAAACATGTTCATTCTTTGTTGATAAGATCACTCATAAATTTTTCGTGGGGGAATGTGGGGGATATGATATATTTTTCGTAACTTTGCGGCGGAAATGAGATAAGAAGCAGACAGATAACCCGAAAGAAACAAACAGACAACCCACAGGGAAACGAAATGAGTACGTTTATTGGCAATATCGAAGCGCGGCTGGATGAGAAAGGGCGCATATTCATCCCCGCGGGGTACAGAAAGATACTGGGCGAGATGGAGTCGCGCCGTATCATCATGCGCCGTGATACGGACAATGAGTGCATCATCTTCTATCCCGAACAAGTATGGAACGAGAAAGTGGGGCAACTGCGCCAAGCCCTGAACGAGTGGGACCCTGACGACCAGATGATACTGATGCAGTTTATGGCAGAGGCGGAAATCCTCGAACCCGACAGTCAGGGACGTGTACTGCTCCAGAAGAAGAACGTGGAGATGATTGGTGCCCAACAGGATGTGCTGTTCGTGGGTATGCTGGACCGCTTCGCGCTGTGGAGCCCGAGTGTCTTCCGAGACAAGCAAATGCCGCAGAAAGATTTGGCAGAACGTATAAGACAGAAAATGAAAGGGGGCACATCCTGCAACCAAGGCTCCATGTAAGGTCATAAGAGGGAAAAGGAACATATAATTATCGTGTAATTAACCATTAATTCTTCATAGCGGAGAAATTGAATATGAACGAGGTGTACCACATACCGGCGATGTTAGAGGAGACGATACGGGGGTTAGATATTAAGCCCGAAGGGACGTATGTGGATGTTACCTTTGGCGGAGGAGGGCACTCACGCGCTATCATGAGCAGGCTCGGAGATAACGGCAGGCTGTTCTCCTTTGACCAAGACATGGACGCATATATAAACGAGAAGCCCCCCTCCCACTCCCCTTTCAAAGAGGGAGAGTGCAGATGCTCTGAATACCCCTCCTCGAAGGAGGGGTTAGGGGAGGTCCGTCAGTTGTTCGGAGACAACCGATGGCAGTTTGTGCATGGTAATTTCCGTTACCTGAAGAATTTCATGGACTATTACGGGGTAACGGAAATAGACGGGCTACTGGCTGACTTGGGTGTGAGTTTCCATCACTTTGACGAGGCAGAGCGTGGCTTCTCGTTCCGCTTTGCCGGTCCGCTGGATATGCGTATGAATCGGGAAGGCGGGCGCACCGCAGCCGACATAGTAAACACCTACTCCGAGGAAGATTTGACACGCGTATTCCGTATCTATGGCGAGATGAACAACGCCAAAGCCGTGGCACAGCGGATAGTCAGACAAAGGGAGAATGCGCCCATTCTAAGGACAGAGCAACTGACAGCAATGCTCACACTCCCCCAAGCCCCCTCAAAGAGGGGGATGTCGGCATTGTCGGCAACAAACGGGGGGAACAGTCTAAAGATTTCTCCGTCAGGAGAGGTGGAAGTGCCGACATGGGCAAAGAAAGACTTGGCGCGTATGTTCCAAGCCCTGCGCATAGAAGTGAATGACGAGTTGGGAGCGTTGCGGGAGATGCTGCTGGCAGCACGCGAGTTGCTTCGCCCGGGCGGGCGGATAGCCATACTGACCTATCACTCGTTGGAAGACAGGATAGTGAAGAACTTCCTGCGTTCCGGTAATCTGGACGGCAACATAGAAAAAGATTTCTACGGCAACATACTGACACCCTTCCGCGTGATAGAGAAAGGGGCTACGGCAAGTACAGAGGAAGTGGAGCGCAACCCAAGGGCAAGGAGTGCAAAACTCCGCGTGGCAGAAAGACTATGAAGATTTAGCAACGGATGTATGGCAGACGAGACATGCAATTCTTCATTCTTAATTCTTCATTCATAATTAACCATGAGGCAAGGGAGTATAAAGGAAATACTTAGCGGCGATGTGTTGAAGCGGGGCTGGTTCCGCAGGCAGTACAAACTGATACTGCTGGTATGCGGACTGATATTCGTGTATATCTATGCGGGATACCAATCCCAAAGGCAGCAGAAGCACCTCAGCGACCTGCAGAAAGAGTTGCAGGATGTGCAGTTCGAGCAACTGACCGTCAATGCCCAGTTGGTGGAGGTAACCCGCCAATCGGCTGTGGCAGAGGAACTGAAGAAAAGGGGAAGCAAAGTCCGAGAGAGCGATACACCCGCCTTGCGGGTCAATTAAAAATGAAAAATGAAGAATTAAAAATAGCAAGCCCGATTGCAGACGAAACATGCCATTCTTCATTCTTAATTCTTCATTCACAATTAAACGAAATGAGTGACAATCTGAAAAATACGATACTTCGGTTCGCAATCATCTTTGTGGTGATTACGTTGCTGTTCATGGTCGTATTGGCTCAGATTGTCAGGCTGCAGACCGTGGAGCGGAACCAGTGGGAGAGCATTGCGGACAAGTTTGAGTCTGTCACCAAGCCCATTCCCGCAACGCGAGGGAATATCTACGATGCCGACGGACGGTTGCTTGCCGCCAGTATCCCGCAGTACAGCGTGCACATGGACACACGTGTGGAAGCCCTGCACCTGAAGAACGGCGAACTGTTCTGGCAGTATGTGGACTCCATAGCCGAAGGGCTGAGCAGGATTATCGGCGACGCATCACCGCAGGAGTACAAGCGGAAGATGGTGGCAGCCTACAAGGCACGCACCAACAGAGAAAGGGATATACGTCTCTACAAGGGGCGTATCAGTTACATACAGAAGAAGGAAATCCAGCAGTTGCCCCTCGTCAGGCGCGGCTACTACAAGAGCGGGTTCCACTATGAGGACCTGCACCGGCGAGTGAAGCCTTTCGGCAGCCTCGGCAGTCGGACCATCGGCAGTATCTATGGCGAGGGGGGACACGGCAACGCGGGTATCGAGAAGGGTTTCGACACCTATCTGTGCGGTGAGGACGGCGTGAGTGTTCGGCAACCCGTAGCGGGCAAGTTGCGCTATGTGCCGGTGAAAGAGGCGGTGAACGGGTGCGACATCTATACCACCTTGGACGCCAACCTCATGGACATCTGCGAGACCGCCTTGCGTCAGCGGCTGAACAAGACCGAAGCCGACTGGGGTTGTGTCGCGCTCATGGAGGTATCCACAGGCGAGATTAAGGCTATCTGCAACTTGGACAGAGCCGAAGACGGCACCTACTATGAGGCAATGAACCACGCCGTCACGCGTGTGGAGCCCGGTTCCACCTTCAAGACCATCGCACTCATGGCGGCATTGGACGACGGCAAGATAGACATCGACGACACCGTGGAAGTGTATCGGAAAGGCTGGACTTACTACAACGCACGGCACACCGACGCACACCCGCGGGATACGGTGTACAGCATACGCAACGCATTGGCTGTCAGCAGCAACATCGCCATGGCGAAGATAATCACCGAGGGCTACAAGGGCAGCGCACGCAAGTTCGTGCATAAGTTGGAGCGTATGGGCGTGTTGGACAGCATTGACTACATCATCCCGGGTGCCGACCAGGCACGCATCGACATCCCCAACGACACCGTCACCGTCTCGCGCATGTCGTACGGCTATTCGGTGGAGATGAGTCCCATGCAGACTATGCTCTTCTACAACGGCATTGCGAACGGGGGCAAGATGATTTCGCCCGTGCTTGTACGGGAGGTTCGGAAGAACGGCAAGCCGATAAAGACCTACCAATCGGAGACCATCGAGAGCAGTATATGCGGGTCGTCCACGCTGCGCGACATACAAGCCTGCCTGCATGACGTGGTCTGGGACAACCATCTGGGCACGGCGTCGGTGAACCCGTGGGGCATGAGGAAAGCCCAAAGCCATCTGGTGCATATCGCGGGCAAGACGGGCACAGCGCAGTTGTTTGAGAACGGCAGGTACCGGAGCCGCCGACACCGTATGTCATTCGTGGGCTACTTCCCCGAGGAGGACCCGCAATACACATGCATCTGTGTCATCAGCGGTCCGAAATACTATGGCTACTACGATGCGGGTATGGACTGCGGCACGGTGGTTCGGCAGATAGCCGAGAAAACCATGGTCTATGCCGCGGAATATGTGATAGAGGACGGGCAGAAAGTGCTCAAAATCAAAAATGAATAATAACGAATATAATATAAGGAATAGCAAATCGGGTAACAGACGAGACATGCAATTCCTAATTCATAATTCTTAATTCATAATTATATGAAACTGAGTGAGTTGCTGAAAGATGTGGAGGTGCTGCAAACCGTGGGCGGCACGGATGTGGAGGTACAAGGTATCCAATTCGATTCGCGCCGTGTGGGGGACGGCGATGTGTTCGTAGCCCAACGCGGCACCACCGTGGACGGACATACATTCATTGCCCAATGCGTGGAGAAAGGTGCGAGAGCGGTAGTGCTGGAAGACAGCACCTATCTGCCCGGGGAATTAAAAATGAAGAATGAAGAATTAAGAATTGCAAGTCAAGATACCACCTATGTACTGGTGCGCAGTAGTGATGAGGCATTGGGCAGAATGGCGCACACGTGGTACGGCGAGCCGAGCAAGCACCTGCACTTGGTAGGTGTTACGGGCACCAATGGCAAGACCACCACCGCCACCCTCCTCTACCGCCTGACCCGAGCCCTCGGACACAAGGCAGGGCTCCTCTCCACGGTCATCAACTACGTGGACGACCAACCCGTCGAGGCTACGCACACCACCCCGGATGCGCTGGAACTCAATGCCTTACTCGCCCGCATGGTCTCCGCCGGCTGCGAGTACGCCTTCATGGAGGTCAGCAGCCACGCCATCGCACAGGAGCGCATCGCGGGCTTGCAGTTCGCGGGGGCATTGTTCACCAACCTCACACGCGACCACCTCGACTTCCACAAAACCGTGGAAGCCTACATTAAAGCCAAGAAAATGTTTTTCGACGGCCTGCCGACAGAAGCCTTTGCGCTCATCAACGCCGACGACAAGGTGGGCAGCGTGATGGTGCAGAACTGCAAGGCCAAGACCTACTCCTACTCGCTCCGCACCATGGCCGACTTCAAGGCACAGGTGATAGAGGAGCGCCTCGACGGCACCACCATCACCCTCAACGGACAGGAGCTTGAAGTACTGTTCACCGGGCGGTTCAACGTCTACAACCTCGCCAGTGTGTATGGAGCGGCACTGCTGCTCGGATTCAGCAAAGACGAGGTGCTCGTGAAAATCAGTATGCTCCACCCCGTGGCGGGCCGCTTCCAAACCATGCGCTCGCCCCGCGGCTATGTGGCTGTGGTGGACTATGCGCACACCCCCGACGCACTGGTGAACGTGCTCACCGCCATTAACGATGTGGTGTGCGGCAAGGGCCAGATAATCACCGTGTGTGGCTGCGGCGGCGACCGCGACCACGGAAAGCGCCCGATGATGGCGGCAGAAGCCGCTGGCAGAAGCGACTTGGTGATTCTCACAAGCGACAATCCCCGAAGTGAGGACCCCGAAGAAATCCTGCGCCAAATGGAGGCAGGGCTCGACGAGACAGGACGCAGCCGCACGCTGAAAATCACCGACCGCCGCGAGGCCATCAGGGCGGCTTGCCGCATGGCAAAGAAAGGCGATGTGGTGCTGGTGGCCGGCAAGGGACACGAAACGTATCAAGAGATAAAAGGCGTGAAGCACCATTTCGACGACCGTGAGGTGCTTGCCGACATATTTAAAGAAGAAGAAAAATAATGGCATGAGCGGTGGCGGCTCAAAAGAGCACCGCCGTCACGCATAATAATTGATAATTTCTAAAGAAAAGATATGCTTTATCACTTATTTCACGCATTAGAGGAATACGACGTGCCAGGCGCACGACTATTCGACTACATCACCTTCCGCTCAGGCCTCGCCCTGGTGCTGTCGCTGTTCATCTCCATAGTGTTCGGGCGCAAAATCATTGAGCGCCTACAGCTGATGCAGGTGGGCGAAATCGTGCGCAACCTTGGCTTACAGGGCCAACTCGAGAAGAAGGGCACACCCACCATGGGCGGTATCATCATCATCATCGCCATCCTGATACCCTGCCTGCTCCTCGGAAAACTCAACAACGTGTATATGCTGCTCATGATCGTGGCCACCATCTGGTGCGGCGCGCTCGGATTTGCCGACGACTACCTGAAGATAGCGCGGCACAACAAGGAGGGCATGAAGGGCAAGTTCAAGATCATAGGCCAAGTGGGCCTGGGACTGATTGTGGGCCTCACCATGTACCTCTCCCCCACCATCGTTATCAACGAGAACGTGGCGGTGGAGAACCCGCAGACCAGCGAGATGGTGGTGAAGCACAAAACCGAAACGGTGAAATCGACCAAGACCACCATTCCATTCGTCAAGAACCACAACTTCGACTACGCCATGCTCACCAAATGGATGGGCGACCATGCGCAGACCGGCGGATGGATAGTGTTTATCCTCGTCACTATTTTCGTGGTGGCGGCAGTAAGCAACGGCGCCAACCTCACCGACGGTCTCGACGGACTGGCGGCGGGAACCTCTGCCATCATAGGCGTGGCACTCGCCATCATGTGCTACCTTGGAGGCAACGTCATCTACTCGTCGTACCTCAACATCATGTACATACCACAAAGCTCCGAGCTGGTGGTGTATGCGGCTGCGTTTATCGGCGCCACCGTGGGATTTCTGTGGTACAACTCTTTTCCCGCGCAAGTGTTTATGGGCGACACCGGCAGCCTCTGCCTCGGTGGCATTATCGCCGTGTTTGCCATCCTCATCCGCAAGGAGCTACTCATCCCCATCCTGTGCCTCACCTTCTTCATGGAAGACATATCGGTGATGCTCCAGGTGGCATACTTCAAGTACACCAAGAAAAAGACCGGCGAAGGTAAGCGCATCTTCAAGATGACCCCGCTCCACCACCACTTCCAGGTGCCGGCAGGCAAGGTGGACGCCCTGTGGCAAAAGCCCACCAATGCCATACCGGAATCGAAAATCGTGATGCGGTTCTTCCTCGTGGCCATTTTCTTGGCAGTGATTACATTCGTGACATTAAAGGTTCGTTAAAATCTCCATAAACAACAGAAATCATGACAACTAATCGACGTATAGTAGTATTAGGCGGAGGCGAGAGCGGCGCAGGAGCCGCAGTGCTCGCCAAAGTGAAAGGTATGGACGTGTGGCTGAGCGACATGGGCACCATCGCGCCAAAATACAAACAGTTGCTCGACAAGTATGAAATTGCCTGGGAGGAAGGCCACCACACCGAAGAAAAGGTGCTTGCAGCCGACGAAATCATCAAGAGCCCTGGCATACCCTGCAATGCCCCCATGATTAAGAAGGCTATGGCAAAAAACATTCCCGTGATTAGCGAGATAGAGTTTGCCGGCCGCTACACCGACGCTAAAATGGTGTGCATCACCGGCAGCAACGGCAAAACCACCACCACTATGCTCACCTATCACATTCTGTCAAAGGCTGGGCTGAACGTGGGGCTGGCAGGCAACGTGGGCAACAGCCTGGCGCTGCAAGTGGCCACCGAGCACCACGATGTGTATGTGATTGAGCTGAGCAGCTTCCAGCTCGACAACATGTACCAGTTCAAGGCCAACGTGGCAGTGCTGCTCAACATCACGCCCGACCACCTCGACCGCTACGACTACAAGATGGAGAACTACGCCGCAGCCAAGTTCCGCATTATGCAGAACCAGGACAAGAACGACGCCTTCATCTACTGGCAGGGCGACCCCATCATCGACGCACAGCTCAAGCGCGTGCACACCGATGCCAAAGTGCTGCCATTCGACGCCACGCCCGACGAGAGCATGGCAGCATACCTCGACAGCGACAACGTCATCAACTTCCATATCGACGGACGCAGCTGGAGCATACCACGCGCCGAACTGTCGCTGAAAGGACTGCACAACGTGTACAACTCCATGGCAGCCGGGCTGTCGGCTTCGTGCCTCGACATCAAGGACGACGTTATCCGCCGTGCCCTTGCCGACTTTGAGGCAGTGGAGCACCGCCTGGAATTTGTGCGCACAGTGGATGGCGTGACCTATATCAACGACTCCAAGGCCACCAACGTGAACGCCTGCTATTACGCCCTCGAGAGCATGACCACCCCCGTAGTGCTCATTCTCGGCGGCAAGGACAAGGGCAACGACTATGGCGAGCTGATGGAGTTTGTAAGCAAAAAAGTGCGCGCCATCGTGTGTCTTGGAGCCGACAACACCAAGATTCTCAACTTCTTCAAGGGGAAGGTGCCCGTAATCACCGAAACCCACAATATGAAAGACTGTCTCGCCAAGTGCAAAGAGCTGGCACACAAGGGCGACACCGTGCTACTCTCGCCATGCTGCGCAAGTTTCGACCTGTTCCGCAACATGGAGGACCGCGGCGAGCAGTTCAAGAATGGCGTGAACGCCTTTTAATAAATTACGACTATAAAAGGAATGTCCGCTTAGAGAAACGGCGCAAACCCACATATGAAACAAGACAAAGAAACGAAAATCGACAAAGCCTCACGTTACGAAGAGATGACCCAGAAGTATGGCGACCCATGGATCTGGGGCATCTACTTCACGCTCGTGCTCATCTCTCTTGTGGAAACTTACAGCGCATCGAGTCGCGAAGTGGCCACAATGGGCGTGTATATGCCCATCCTCAAGCACTGTTTCTACCTTTTGCTGGGTGGCGGCGTGCTGGCTGTGGTGCGTAAAATTCCCTACAACAACACATACTTCCTGTTTTGCATCACCGTGGGGCTGTTTTTACTTACACTCGGTTCGCTGCTGTATGTGCAGTTCTTTGGCGATATTCTGAATGGTGCACGCCGCTCATTCCGACTGTTCGGCATATCCATTCAGCCGTCGGAATTCGCAAAGCTATCGGCAGTGACGGCACTGTCTTATATTCTCTCCCGCACCCAGAAAGAGAATGGCGTAAGCAATACTGGCATGATACTCTGTGTGGTAGTGGTAGTACTGTTTGGTACTCTCACTTTCCAAAGTGGCCTCACCAACTTCTTGCTGCTGGTAGGCATCAGTATCATCATGATGGTGGTGGGCGGCATTTCGCTGAAGAAGATTTCCATAGTGCTTGTAGCTTTTGCATTATTTGGCGGTGGATACAAGTATATCAACAACCTAAACGAGAGCAAAGAGGAAACCATACAGCAGGCAGCGCAAAACGACCCACAAGTGGTGGATGAGGGCGAGGCCACTGAAAGCCTACAGACCCACTCCAGAATAAATCGTCGCAGACTGAGAATTAAACGCCTAATGGACTGGTGGAACAACGATTCGCTCGTGTACCGACCCATCACCGATAAAAACTCGCAGGAAATGTTCTCGCGCATGGCACAGGCTCATGGTGGAGTCACAGGCGTGTTTTTCGGCAATTCGCGCGAAAGTAGCCGGCTGCCGCTGGCCTTTAGCGACTATATCTTCTCCATCATCGTGGAAGACACCGGGCTCATTGGCGGCATCTTCGTGATACTGCTCTATTTAGTACTGCTCGCCCGCGCCTTGATGATAGCGCGCCGGTGCAGGCGCACACTGCCCACCCTCATCGTGATAGGCACCGCGTCGATGATTACGCTACAGGCGTTTTTCCACATGGCCATCAACACGGGCGTGTTTCCCGTGTCGGGACAGCCGTTGCCCCTAATCTCGAAAGGCGGCTCGTCGATCATAATTGTAAACTTCGCCTTCGCCATTCTGCTGAGCATCAGCCGCACCGTGGCAGGCTTAACTGATAAAAAGAACGCAACCAAAGAGGACCAGGAGCTGCCGGAAGATCTCCGCGCAGAGAATCCTTCTCTACTTATCAATTACACAAATGTCTGGAAATAACAAACGTTTTCTCGTGAGCGGCGGTGGTACCGGCGGTCACATTTTTCCGGCTTTATCAATAGCCAATGAGATTCGCCGCAGATACCCTGAGGCCGAAATCCTGTTCGTGGGCGCAGAAGGGCGCATGGAAATGGAGCGCGTGCCGGCTGCCGGCTACAAAATCATCGGCCTGCCCGTGTGCGGCTTCGACCGCAAGCACCTGATGCGCAACGTGAAGGTGCTGCTGAAACTGTGGAAGAGTATGCGCCTGGCAAAACGCATATTAAAAGAATTCAAACCCGATATTGCCATTGGCGTGGGCGGCTACGCCAGCGGACCGATGCTGAAAGAGGCGCAAAAGAAAGGCATACCCACTCTGCTTCAGGAGCAGAACTCCTACGCCGGGGTCACCAACAAGCTCTTGGCGAAGAACGCCAAGTGCATCTGCGTGGCTTACGAGGGCATGGAGCGCTTCTTCCCGAAAGAGAAGATTGTGCTCACGGGCAACCCCGTGCGCCGAAACCTGCTGGAATGCGAGGCCTCACGCGAGGAAGCCAGAAAAGCGCTGGGCATCGACCCCGACAAGCTCACAGTGCTCATCATAGGCGGCAGCCTCGGTGCGCGCACTGTGAACGAAAGCATCATTGCCGGGCTGAAGAAGATTGGAGCGGCCGCCAGCGAGGCGCAAGTGCTGTGGCAAAGCGGCAAGCTCTACGACCAGCGGTGCAAAGGAG
>DLLC01000062.1:20674-69008 GCA_002476625.1 Porphyromonadaceae bacterium UBA7572
GCGGCGCTCGCAGAGTCGGGGGTGACCAACGTGAAGCAAATGCCGTTCATCAGCCAGATGGACATGGCATACCGCGCCGCCGACCTCGTGGTGTCACGCGCAGGAGCAAGCAGCATCAGCGAGCTCCAGCTGCTCGGCAAGCCCTCCATCCTCGTGCCATCGCCAAATGTGGCTGAAGACCACCAGACTAAAAACGCCCTCGCACTCGCCGACCGCCACGCCGCCATCATGGTGACCGACGCCGACGCGCCCCAAAAGCTGGTAGACGCCATGCTTGACACGGTGAAAGACACCGACAAGCTACACGCCCTCAGCGCCAATGTGGAGCGCATGGCGCTGCTCAATTCCGCAGAGCACATCGTGGACGAGGTGATGAAGATAGTTTCTGAGAAATAAACCAACATAAAGACTTACAGTATAAAATTATAGAAGAAGATGAAAGATTTTAATTCAATATACTTTGTGGGCGCAGGGGGCATTGGCATGGCAGCCCTTGAGCGCTATTTCCTCGCCAAAGGCAAAAAAGTGGCGGGATACGACCGCACCCCAAGCGACCTCACCCGCGCCCTGCAAAAAGAGGGGGTGGAGATTGCATTCGACGAGAACCCCGACCTCATTCCCGCCTACTGCCGCGACAAGGCTGGCACACTCGTGGTCTATACCCCGGCCATTCCAGAGAGCCACGCAGGGCTAAAATGGTTTCGCGAGCAGGGATTTGAGGTGGTGAAGCGCGCCAAGGTGCTGGGCCTTGTGACCGAAAACAGCAAGGGGCTCTGCTTCGCCGGCACCCACGGCAAGACCACCACATCAAGCATGGCAGCCCACATTCTCGAAGTGTCGGGCATCGGCTGCAACGCTTTCCTTGGTGGCGTGCTCCGCAACTACAGCAGCAACTTTCTGCTCTCCGACACCAGCCCCTACTCGGTGATTGAAGCCGATGAGTTCGACCGCTCGTTCCATCAGCTGAGCCCCTACATCGCGGTCATCACCTCCACCGACCCCGACCACCTCGACATCTACGGCAACTACGAGAACTACCTCGAAAGTTTCGCCCATTTCACAGAGCTGATACGCCCAGGCGGCGCACTGATAGTGCACACAGGGCTAAAATTGAAGCCACGGCCACAGGAAGGCGTAGCCACCTACTCCTATTCGCTCAGCGAGGGCGACTTCCACGCCACCAACATTCGTAAAGGAAATGGCGAAATCGTGTTCGACTTCGTCACACCCACCGAAGTGATCACCAACATCAGCCTCGGCGTGCCGGTGGACATCAACATAGAGAACGCCGTAGCGGCCATGGCGGCATGCTGGCTCGTCAAGGTGCCTTCCGAAGCCATCCGTAAGGCCATCGCCTCGTTTATGGGGCCAAAGCGCAGATTTGAGTTCTGGCTTAAAGAAGACGGCAAAGTGGTGATCGACGACTATGCGCACCACCCCGACGAGCTGAAAGCGTCGATTCGCTCGGTGAGAGACCTGTATCCAGGCAAGAAACTGAGCGTGATTTTCCAGCCACACCTCTACACCCGCACCCGCGATTTCGCACACCAGTTCGCCGAGGCGCTCTCTCTGGCCGACGAGCTGCTTCTGCTGCCCATCTACCCTGCCCGTGAGCAGCCCATAGAGGGCGTGACAAGCGAAATCATCCTCAAGGACGTGACGTGCCCTAACAAAAAGATTTACAGCAAGGAAAACTTGCTTAAATCGCTGCAAAGCCTTAACTTTGAAGTGTTGTTAACCGCTGGCGCAGGCGACATCGTGAACCTGCTGCCGCAAATCTGTGAGGAAGTAAAGAAGCAAAAGCATTGAAATTAGCTCGCATCATCATCATCATCTTGCTCGCAAGTCTTCTGACGTGGGGGATTTTCTGGGCTAAAGGCAAAGCAGGCCTAAAGGTGTGCGAAAAAGTGGACATACAGATCGAGAACTTCGACAGCTCCACATTCGTGAACCCAGAGGGCGTGTTGCAATATTTAGACCAGTGCCACCTGCACCTGAAAGGCGTGCCCATGGCCGACATCGACCTCAAGAAAGTGGAGCAGGCGCTAGCCAAATCGCCCTACCTTGAGTCGGGAGAATGCGTAAAGGGCGACGATGGCGTGCTGCTGGTAAAAGTGCGGCAACTGGTGCCTGTGATGCGCGTCATCGACGGCGACAGAATGTACTATGTGAACCGTGAGGGCAAGCAAATGCCCGCCTCCACCTCGTTCAGTAGCGACGTGCCCATCGTGAGAGGGCACTTCACCGCGGCATATCCCCCACAGCGTCTGATTCCGCTCATCAATTATGTGCGGTCCGACTCCACACTCAACGCCCTTGTGGCGATGTTCGACTTCCACGACCCCAACAACATCTATATGGTGCCAAACATTGCCGGCCATGTAGTGAACATGGGCGACGCTTCCGGTTTTGAGAACAAATTCAAGAAGCTCCTGCTCTTCTACCGGAAAGTGATGCCCGAGAAGGGCTGGAACACCTACGACACCATTTCGGTGAAGTGGCGACACCAGGTGGTGGGCAACTTGCGAAACAAGAAGGTGATTATCGAACAAATCGACACCACCGGCGTGGACGACAACGAGAACACCCGCCCCGACGATGAGACGGCAAGGCTGGCACAGCCCGGACAAACGGAGCTGGCCCCCAAGGCGGAGCAGCTGCCACAAAAGCCCAAAGCGGAGAAAAAGGAGGTGAAGCGTGGCGCGGAGAAGACTCCAGAAAAGCAGGCCAAGGACAAGACTACCACAAAAAGCGAGAAAAAGAAAGAGGCCGCCACAGAGAAGCCAGCCAAGAAGCCGACTGAGAGCAAGAAAAAGCCTGCCGACAAAAAACAGACGAACGACAAAAAGCAGCCATCTTCCAGCAAGAAGCCAGCCGCCGAAAAGAAAAAGAAATAACGAACCCCATCAATATATATAACCCATTTTACATTTATGGAGAGCAACCATATGGAAAATAACCAACTTATCGTGGCGATAGAAATCGGCAGCACCAAAATAGTGGGTGCCATTGCCGAAAAGAGCGCGTCAGGCTACCTGAGCGTAAACCACCTTGAAGAAGAGAAACTGACCAACTGTGTGCGATACGGCTGTGTGCAAAACGTGGAGAACACCAAAAGCGCTATCGTGCGCATCGTGAAAAAACTTGAGAACAAAATCGACGGCGACATCACCGACGTGTATGTAGGCATCAACGGACGCTCACTCCACTCCGTGCCCACAGAAATCGACCGCAACCTCAATATCGCAGAATCCATCACCAAGCAAAATATCGAGAACCTCAAGAATAGCGCTTTCAAAGAGCCTATCACATCATACGAGCCCATCGACATCGTGCCCCAGGCCTACTATGTGGACAACAAGGAGAACCCCAACCCTGTGGGCTGCTGTGGCAGCAGCATCACCATCAAGTTTAACCGCATCGTGGCCAAACCCACACTCAAGCTCAACCTTGAGCGCGCCATGGGCGCACTGAAGGTGAAGAAGTTCTTGGTCACCTCGCTCGCCATGGCAGAATCTATTCTCACCGAGGAGGAGCGCACATTAGGCTGTATGCTCGTGGACATGGGCGCCGAGACCACCACCGTCACCATCTATAAAAACGGTGCGATGAGCTATATGGCCACCCTGCCTATGGGCGGACGCAACCTCACTCGCGACCTCGTGAACGGCCTGCAAAACACCACCGAGGAAAAGGCCGAGATGGTGAAGAAGAACATTGCAGAGCCGCTCAACATCGAGGCGGTGGACCTGCCCATCGACGGTATCAGCTCAAAAGCCGCTATCAACTATATCATTTCGCGCACCAGCGAAATCATCACCAATGTGAACAAGCAGATTGAATACGCCCACCTACAGCCTTCCGACGTGAAGACCATTGTGCTTGTGGGCGGGGCGGCAAAGCTGAAAGGACTGCGCGCCGAGTTCAAGGAAAAGACAAAAATCGAGACGCGAATGGGCGCCACACCAGCCGCTATCAATATCCTCAACCACGAAATCAACAAATTTGAGCACATTGAGCTGTTTGCCCTGCTCGACAAAGCAGCCTCCATCATAGCCGACGGAGCCACCTGTGTGCGCCGTCACAACTATGCGCCACAAGAGGACGGCCCCACCATCACACACGACGACAGCAGCGCAAAGAGGATGGAAGACAGCCACGGCAAGGCCGAGGAAAAGAAGCCTAAAAAGAAGAGTTTCTTCGGCAGATTCAAGTCCACGCTCGAAAACCTCATGACGGAAGAAGACCGCCTCTTGAGTGACGACGACGAGAATTAACCCATTCACCGAGCGTAATTAACAGCAACATAATCCACTTTCCAACGATAAATTCACTACAACATGTCTGACAACGATATTTTCAATGAGATAGATAAGAATTCGGGATTCGCCCCTACACCCACAGCGGATAATTCCGATTCTCTCGCACTTCCCACTATCATCAAGGTGGTGGGCGTGGGCGGCGGTGGCAGCAACGCCATCAACCACATGTATAAGCAAAACGTGAACGGCGTGTCGTTCGTGGTGCTCAACACCGACCGGCAGGCACTCAACAACTCTCCTGTGCCGGAGCGTCTGCTCATCGGCCCGAAGACCACCAACGGCCTCGGCGCAGGCAACAAGCCAGAAGTGGCACAGCAAGCCGCCCTTGAGAGCGCCGACGACATCAGCGCCCTCTTCGACGACGACACCAAGATGGTGTTCATCACCGCAGGTATGGGTGGCGGCACCGGCACTGGCGCAGCTCCCGTAGTGGCAAAAATCGCACGCGACAAAGGTATTCTCACCATCGGCATCGTCACTATCCCATTCCTCTTCGAGGGACAGCGCAAAATCCTCAAGGCGCTTGCCGGTGCCGACGAGATGCAGAAGTATGTGGACGCACTGCTCATCATCAACAATGAGCGCCTCACCGAAATATATCCCGACCTCGACTTCGACAACGCATTCGGCAAAGCCGACGACACCCTCTCGATAGCCGCCCGAAGCATCTCGGAGCTGATCACCACCGAAGGCCGCATCAACCTCGACTTCAACGACGTGAACACCACACTTCGCGACGGTGGCGTGGCAGTTATCAGCACGGGATATGGCGAGGGCGAGAAGCGTGTGACCAAGGCCATTGAAGACGCGCTCAACTCCCCTCTGCTGAAAAACCGCGACGTGTATGGCTCAAAAACCATTCTGGTGAACATCTATTACTCTCGCCAGGCACAGCAGTCGTTCAAGATGCAGGAAGTGGACGAGATGAGCCGATTCATGACCAACTTCAGCCCCGATGTGGACGTAATCTGGGGCGTGGCATACGACGACACCCTCGACGACAAGGTGAAAATCACCATACTCGCCGCCGGATTCGACGTGTCGCTCGACAAAGACATTCCACCCAAGAAGTTCGACAAAGAGCCTAAAAAGACACCCACTGCCGATGCCAACCAGAAGCGCCTCGAGGAGGAGTACGGCGGCAAGGTGACCCAGGCCCAAATTGAGCGAGCCGAAGCCAAGGTGTTCGTTTTCAAGCCCGAAGACCTCGACAACGACGACATCATCGACCTCTTCGAGAAAACGCCCACCTACAACCGCGACCAGAAGTTTAAAAACTTAGTGGACGAAAAGCGCAACGCCACGCCTGCCACACGGCCAGAGCAGAACACCGCCACAGAGCCCAAAAGAGGCACAGGCACCATCAGCTTCGGATAACAACAAGCTGCGCACCACTCCATAAAAAACAAGGCAGAACGGAAGACAACACCAAAAATCTTCCGTTCTGCCTTACTTATATGCCATATCCCTCACAAATTTCTAATTTCTACCCTCTAATTTCCAACTTCTTAAAAATTTATGTAATTTTGCGTGATAATTAATACAAGGGTAAAATGCTAACACTACAACTTATCAACGAAAATCCTGAGGAAGTGATCAAGCGATTGGCTGTAAAGCAATTCGATGGTCGCGAACCGATTATGCGCGTCGTTGAACTCGACAAGCAACGCAAGCAAAACCAGAAACAGCGCGACGACAACGCCGCAGAACTCAATAAGATGGCCGCCCAAATAGGCGCGCTCATGAAGCAAGGCAAGAAGGACGAGGCAGGCGAGGCCAAGAAGAAAGTGGCTGAAATGAAGGCCGCCGGCAAGGAAATCGACGACAAGCTCGCTGCCATTGAGCACGAAATCCGCGAAATCCTCCTTTCTGTGCCTAACGTGCCCTACAAAGGCGTGCCTGAAGGCAAGACCGCTGAAGACAATGTGGTGGAGAAAGTGGGCGGTCCTATGCCCAACCTCGGAGAGGACGCTCTTCCCCACTGGGAACTCGCCAAGAAATATGGCATCATCGACTTCGACCTCGGTGTGAAAATCACTGGCGCAGGATTCCCCGTTTATATTGGTAAGGGAGCTCGATTGCAGCGCGCCCTCATCCAGTTCTTCCTCGACGAGGCAGGAAAGGCCGGCTACACCGAAATTCAGCCACCATACGTGGTGAACGAGGCTTCTGGCCTTGGCACCGGACAGCTCCCCGACAAGGAAGGACAGATGTATCACTGCGAGGTGGACGACTTCTACCTGATTCCTACCGCAGAAGTGCCTGTGACCAACATCTACCGCGATGTAATTCTGCCTGCCGACAGCCTGCCCAAAAAGAACTGCGCCTACAGCGCATGCTTCCGCCGTGAAGCCGGAAGCTATGGCAAGGACGTGCGCGGACTGAACCGCCTGCACCAGTTCGACAAGGTGGAAATCGTACGCATTGAAAAGCCAGAGAACTCCTATGCCGCGCTCGAGGAAATGAAGGATCACGTGCAGGGGCTGCTCGACAAGCTTGGCTTGCCTTGGCACATTCTTCGCCTTTGCGGTGGTGACATGAGCTTCACCTCAGCCATCACCTTCGACTTCGAGGTGTGGAGTGGCGCACAGAAGCGCTGGCTTGAGGTTAGCTCCGTGTCGAACTTTGAAACCTACCAGGCCAACCGCCTGAAGTGCCGCTACCGTGGCGAAGACAAGAAGACACACCTCTGCCACACCCTCAACGGCTCAGCATTGGCACTGCCACGCATCATGGCCGCACTGCTCGAAAACAACCAGACACCAGAAGGCATCAAGGTGCCAGAAGTGCTCCAGAAATACACTGGCTTCGACATCATCGACTAAGCGGAAGCCGCAGTCAAAAGAAAAATATATATGCTATAATCCATGGGGGAGCGACGCCATCGCAGAGCGTCACTCCCCCTTTTTCAGCTCAACAGGACAGCACGAGATGCATACGGACAAAAGAAAGGCGCCCCCTTATAACACGGGGGCGCCTTTGGTTATGGATTGCTAACTGACTGCCACACACGCTGTGGTGCAGCCATATTCTCTTTTCACATCAGAATCCCGGGGGTGGACCACTGGGGCGACCGCCGCCACCAGGAGGAGGTCCGCTGGGCCGACCACCAGGGCCATCTGGACCTCGGCGCTCATCATCGCCCCACTGGTTTTTCCGCTCAGGCTGCTTGCCCTTGGCAAATGTGGTGAAGCGGTAGGTGAAGGTAAGCATCGCATAACGCGTGAGCGAATTGTAGAAAACGTCTTCAATATAATTGGCGGTGACAGTGCGGCTGATGTTCTTTTTCTGCTGCAAGATGTCGAACACGCTGAGCTGCACGCTTGCGGTGCGGTCACGAAGGAACTGGTAGCCCAGCGAGGCGTTCCACAGCCACTGCTTGGAATCGTAGCCTGCCGCCATACCCGATGTGGCGCTGAAGCTCAAATCAGTGCTGAGCACGAGCCCGAAAGGTGCGGAGAATGTACCGTTAAACATACCGCCATAGGTGTGCACATTGCGGTTATTACCCACATTCACCGTGTTGTGTGTGGTCTGGAAACTGTAGCGGGGGCGCAGCTCCAGGTCGAACATCGAGTTGCGGAAAGCAAGGCCCGGCGAGAGATTCACGTTGAAAGTGCCACTTGTGTTGAGCTCGTCATTGTTGTAGCCCTTTGCCACAGAGTAGCGCGCCATCAGGTGATTGCTGAAATACCACGTTTTTGATGCTCCAAACGGAAAGCTCACCATATTCATCGCCATAGCGTCCCACTCGCCGTTCACGTTGTCGTAAGTGGTGGTGCGCCCGCCCGTGGTGGCATCGTAGGTGGTCTTGCTGACGATGCTGTTTTGCGAGAAGTTCACGCCCAGCATAGCCATGATACTACGCTGGCTCTGCTGTCCGAAATCGCCGAACCGCAAGTTCACTCGATGCGTGAAGGTGGTTTTCAAGTTAGGATTGCCCACTGTGATGCTGAGCGGATTCGACTCATCGGCCACAGGCTGCAACTGAGTGAGCGAGGGCTCGCTGGCGCGCATACGGTAGTCAAACGCAAGGTTGCGCGTCTTGCTGAACTTATAGCGGAAGCGGGCAAACGGAGCCACCGACCACGACCACCGCGCGGCAATGTCGCGAGCGGAGTTCATTAGGTCGCGGCTTTTCGACATGGCCGAGTTCACCGAGAAGCCCACATTCAGGTTATAGGCCTTGCGCACCTGGCGAAATCCCAATTCAAACGACTGGTTGTAGTAGGTGTTGCGGAAGCGGTTGCTCTGGCTCTCGTTGAGCACACGCTCAATGTCCTGCCCTAAGTCGTAATTGATAAGTTGTGTGAGCAGCTGCCCGTCCACGAGCGCATAGGAGCCATACTGGCTTGAGAAATAGTCGCGCATATTCGGGTCGGAGAGCACATCATACACCACAGCGTTGGGGTTATAGCCCATCACTGGCTGTGTGCCACCCGTCTGCACGAGGTCGTACACCAGCTTATTGGCGCGGCTGTACTTATAGTTGCCCTTGTAGGCGAATGTCAAGAACCGTGCATTCTTCACATTGCCAAGAGGCTCTGTCCAGGTCAATCGTCCGTTCACGGTGTTAGTGTTGCGGTGATTCTCATAGATTTGGTCTATGGTCTCCTCCGGATCGGCCTTCAAGTAGTAGGTGTTTTGGGTATAAGTGGCACCGTCTTCATTGGTACGGCTATACTTGTAGCGAATCTGCGCACTGTAGCTGCGACCGGGGTGATACTTAAATTTGTGTGTGAACACAAGCTGTCCGCCCAAGTCAAGACCCTTGCCGTCGTTGTTGTAGCTGCTCAAACTGCGGTTGACGGGGGTCATGGCAGCGTCGCCCGCCCGTGTCATCGACGAGTCGCTCTTCTCGCTGTTGCTGAAATTGAAAGCAAGTTCGGGGCGGAACTCCAGCGTGGAGCAGGAGTCTGGCTTCCACTGAATGCGAAAATTGGCGCGCACATTGTGCCCCTTGGCACGCGAGGCCGATGCCGAGTTGTAATAGCTCGTGGAGTCGGGGAAAATGTAGCGGCGGTCGCTGCTTGTGACCACGTTGCGGTCGCTGTGGTTGTAGCTCACATTACCGCCGGCGCGAAACTTGTCGCTGTCCTTGCTGCCCACATTGAAGTTGAAGCCAAGGTTTTGGCTGGTGGTGATACCGTTGTTGTTGCCAAAGCGCATAAAACGCGAGGCGCCATCGTCGGTGAAGTTCTGGCTGTTAGTGTTGTTACCACCGCCAAGCAGCGTAAACTGGTTGCCGTCGGCAAAGTAGTTGGCCACAAAGTTGCCGGAGTAGCGGTCGTTGGTGCCGTAGCCAGCCGTGGCGGTGCCAAACCAGCCGTTGTTCATTCCTTTCTTCACCGTGAGGTTGATGACGGTTTCGTCTTCGCCATCGTCAACGCCAGTGAGGCGCGCCAGGTCGCTCTTTCGGTCGATCACCTGCAGCTTATTCACCATGTCGGCGGGAATGTTTTTCGACGCCATCTTCGGGTCGTCGCTGAAAAACTCCTTGCCGTCGATAAGGATTTTCTTCACTTCCTTGCCATTGGCGGTGATTTTGCCATCGCTGCTCACCTCCACGCCAGGCATACGCTTCAAGATGTCTTCAACCACGGCGTTGGCCTGCGTCTTGTAGGTGTCGGCATTATATTCGATGGTGTCTTCCTTTACCGTGATAGGCGTCTTCACGCCAGTCACCACGGCTTCTTTCAGCAAAATGCCCTCCACCTTCATCGGTATCACACCGAAATTCACGTCGCGGCCGCCTTTTTCCACGGTCACGCGGCGTGTCACATCGTCATAGCCCAAATAGGAGCACTTCACCACATAACGGCCTGCCGCCACGTCTGTGATATTGAAGAGGCCGTTGGTGTCGGTCACCGTGCCTTTCACAAAGGTGCTGTCCTTGTTGGCTTTCAGCAGCTTCACCGTGGCGGCGATGAGTGGCAACGAGTCGCTGGCGTCCACCAGCAATCCATTGAGCGAGGAAGCCGCCTGCGCGGCCACCGCCATACACGCCACAGTGAGAGTCGTCAATAGTTTCTTCATTTTTTATTTTATATATGTTTTTTTAATACTGCAAAATTAAGCTCCCCTATTCAAGCCCACAAATAAAAACTACCACTCCCCCCATTTTATAGACAAAGAGGCAAAAAAGCCCCTTAAAGCAAAAAATGGCAGCACATAAGCGCAGGACAGTCCCTATTTTAGCGCATTATCGGCCAAGAGAAACGGTCGATCTGTTGATCAAGCTCGGCACGCCGCCCGTCGAGGTAGGTGTTGAGAAGGGCATAGAACTCCGGCGAGTGGTCGTGATGGGTGAGGTGCGCGAGCTCATGGCACACCACACACTGCACAAGCGGCTGGGGCATCAGCATCAGAAAGCGTGAGAGCTGTATCACGCCCTCGCCTGTGCAGTGTCCCAGTTTTCGCTTGCCGCGCCCTATCTCAAAGCGCAGTGGGTGCAGCCCAAGGCGCCCAGCCTCCGCCCATGCGTAGGGTATGAGGATGCGCAGAGCCGCATCGGCAAGGAGTTTCGATATCACCGATGATATGCCACGCTTGACTGTGGCGCTGCCGAAATCCACATCGGCAGGCACATGCACATACATCGAGGCGGCATCGTCTGGCCTTCGGCCATAGGTCACCTGGTTTCGCAAGCGGGCATCGGTAGAGATAGTGATGGAAGCGCGGAAACATGGTATCACCTGCCCGTCGGAAAAACTGACACCGCCCCTATTCAGCAGCCTAATCTTTTCCCGGTTGGTGTCAATCATATTCAGCACATCAGCCGAAGGCACGCCATAGGGCACTGTCATTTGCGCCACTCCGTCTTTCCAGCCAAACTTCATGACTTTGGCGCCTCGCCTGACAAAAATCATGATGCGGCCAAATTCTTTGTCGTCGTAGTAGCACTTCATTCTCACTCCTCTCCCCTGTTGTCGCGGCCCCACATCAGTTTCGAGCGCAGCACACGTGCAAACCGGTGCCCTTTGAGCATAATCACACGGGTTGGGAATGGCGCTTTTGCTATGCGCAGCGTGGTGCCGCTGGGCAAGTCGATGGTCTCGCCGTCCACACTCACCTGAAACATTCGTGCGCGACTGCGCACAGTCACCCGCAGCACCGATGTGTCGGCAAACACCACCGGGCGCATGGTGAGGGCGTGGGGCGAGATGGGCGAAAGCACAAAGCAGTGCGAGAGCGGATGAAGAATCGGGCCACCCACGCTCAGGTTGTAGGCCGTAGATCCCGTAGGGGTGCTCAGAAGCAGGCCGTCGCCATTAAATGTGGTGAGCGCCACATCGTCGAGGCTCACATCCACCTTAATGGTGGAGGAGGTGTCCTGGCGGAGCACCGCCACCTCATTGAGGGCGAAAGGCCGCGCCACGCTGTAGCCCGGAGGAGGCATCAACTGAAGCATCGACCGCTCCTCTATATCATAGTCGGCACAGAGCAGGCACTTGACCACACTTGAGGCCTCGCTGATGTCGGCTGTGGTCAAATAGCCTAAGTGCCCTGCATTCAAGCCTATGATTGGAATGCCCTGCGCCGCTACATCTTGCGCAGTGCGCAGGAATGTGCCGTCGCCACCGATACTGATGGCCACGTCGGCCGTCACACCTGAGCCTGCCGCAAACACCATCATCGGTGGAATAGTGTCCATTTCACGCCGCAAAAAATCCACATAGGCCTGCTCGCCCCACAGCTCCGCCCCCGAAGCGTGCAGGTCGGCAAGCAGCGCACTCACTCCTTGCAGAGTTTCGCGCTGAAATTCATTGCCAAAAAAAGCTATCTTCATTTTCAACACAATTCTTTTTCGTTCTGCAAAAAATCCGGGATTGGTCTATTTAAGCAAATTTTGCTTTTATTTCTCTCCAATTCTTTCTATTTTTGCAAATTAATATGAGGGTATGGCAAATATACGATTTTTTTCGCAAAACCACACCACGCGGTGCCATATCGCTTGTGAAAATATATAACTCAATATACACACACAGAGAGAGAGAGAAATGGTAAATTTAAGTGTAAATATCAATAAAGTGGCCACGTTGCGCAACGCCCGCGGCGGAAATGTGCCTAACGTGGAGAAAGTGGCTATCGACTGCGAGCGGTTTGGCGCCGACGGCATAACGGTGCACCCACGCCCCGATGAGCGCCACATCAAGCACGACGACGTGTTTGCGCTCCGTCCTCTCATACGCACAGAGTTTAACATTGAAGGGTACCCAAGCGAAGACTTCATGAAGCTGGTGCTCCTGGCGCGGCCTTCGCAGGTGACGCTCGTGCCCGACGCTCCCGATGCGCTCACCTCGTCGGCTGGTTGGGTGGTGGCCGACCATTTGGAATTCCTCACGGGCATCGTCGACCGCCTGAAAGAGGCCGGTATCCGCACCAGCATTTTCGTGGGCACTGACGAGGACAACATTCGCCTTGCCGCCAAAACGGGGGCCGACCGCGTGGAGCTTTACACCGAGCCATACGCACAAATGTACGCCACCAACCCAGAAGAAGCGGTGGCGCCTTTCACCCGCGCCGCAGAAGCCGCCCACAAGGTGGGACTCGGACTGAACGCCGGCCACGACCTGAACCTTGAGAACCTCAAGTACTTCAAGGAACACGTGCCTCACTTGCTGGAGGTGTCGATTGGGCACAGCCTCATCAGCGATGCCTTGTACATGGGCCTCGAAAACACCATCAAGGCCTACAAGGAATGCCTGAAGTAATGGAAGCAATTATTGTAAACATAAAAACCAAAAACTATAACTACAAAAAATGACAGCACTTAACATGATTCTGGCACAAGCTGCCACTGCGGCCAACGCATCAGCCACCACTGTGGCAAACGAGAGCTTATGGGACCTCACGCTCAAAGGTGGATGGATTATGATTCCACTGGCACTGCTCGCCATTGTGAGTATCTATATCTTCTTCGAGCGCACTATCGCCATTTCGGGCGCAAGCCATGAGAATAAGGACTTCATGCAGAACATAAAATCATACATCCACAACGGACAAATAGAAGAGGCCCGCAAACTTTGCCAGCGCACCAACTCTCCTTCAAGCCGAATGATTGAAAAGGGCATCTCGCGCATCGGGCGACCAATGAACGACGTGCTCGTGGCGGTGGAAAACGTGGGCAACATCGAAATCAGCAAGCTCGAAAAGGGCTTCTCCTGGCTCGCCACCACTGCAGCCGGCGCACCTATGCTCGGATTCCTCGGCACCGTCACCGGTATGGTGCAGGCTTTTATGGCACTGGCTGGCGCTGGCTCAAGCGCCAATGTGACTGTGCTCTCACAAGGCATCTACGAGGCCTTAGTGACCACCGTGGCCGGCTTGATCGTGGGCATCATCGCCATGTTTGCCTACAACTTCCTATCGAGCCGCGTCAACAAGGTGATGAACAAACTTGAGAGCAGCACCATGGAGTTCATGGACCTGCTCAACGAACCTGCAAAATAAAAAACTATCGCTAAGCATTAAAGAAAGATAATGGCACTAAAACGACAACACGAAACCCTGAGCGCCTTCAGCATGTCGTCGATGACCGACGTGGTGTTCCTGCTGCTGATTTTCTTCATGGTCACATCCACTTTTGTGTTTCCGTCGGCCCTTGAAGTGAACCTGCCACAGAGCAACCAGACCACACAGCTGAAGCCATCGAGCCGCATCTACATCGACAGCCTACAGCAAGTGTGGGTCACCGAGGCCGACTCCCTCAACGAAGGCACAGCGCGCCAAGTCGACGCCACGCAGCTTCAAGGTTTCTTACAAAGCGTGAAAAACGGCAGTGACGCCGACCACCAGTTCGTGGCTCTGCACGCCGACGAGGCTGTGTCGTACGGCAAAATCGTGGAAATCCTCGACATGGGCGCAAAAGTGGGGCTGAAAGTGGTGCTCGCCACAAAGCCCTCATCCACTGCATCTAATGGCAATGAAGCCACCGAACAAGACGACGTAACGCAACCCGCAGCCTCGGCTAACGGCGCTGCCTCACAACCCATTCAATGAACGAAAGAAAAAGTGAAATAATAGCCGCTATCATCACAGCCGTCATCACCCTGGCGGTGCTGCTGTTTATGCTCTGGTATGTGCTGCCCGGAGTGGAGATTCCGAAGCAGGAGCAGCCCTATGTGACGATGATGGAGGATGCCGGCGGTGACATGCTCGCCAAACTCGGCGAAACCCCCGATCCCACGGAGAGCGACACAAACGACGACAGCGAGCCCGAAACTGCCGAAAACACCGAAACGGGCAACCAGCCCGAAGGTGATGAGCTGCAAGACGCTGGCAAGGTGGCGCCTGAACCGCCTAAAAACATAACGCAGAACCACCCCTCGCCCATGAAGGTGAAGAAGGACGATAAGAAGCCTGAGCCGAAAAAGCAGACTGGCGCATCAAAGCCCAACCCGAAGCCCAACGCTAAAGCCTCCAACCAGCGCAGCCCTGGCGCGGCATCGCAGGAGTCGGAGACCGATAAACGTATGAAAAACGCTTTCGGCAGAGGCGCAGGAAGCGGCAAGACACAAGGCTCTCCCAACGGTGGCTCAAGCACAGGCGACATCAGTGGCCACGGCACCATCGGATCTGGCCTCGGTGGCTACACCGCCTCATACTGGGGTCGTCCACACAGCCGCTACGCAGGCTCAATAACCGTAAAGGTAACGGTCAATGCCCGCGGCAATGTAATCTCCGCTAAAGCGGTGAATGGCTCAGGCGAGGCCTGGCAGCACAAGGATGTGCGTGACTACTGCGTACGAGAATCACTTAAAAGCCGCTTCTCCGTGCCAACAAACCGCACAACCAACGGCGAAGGCACCATCACCTGGAAATTTAAATAGAGATTAGAAATTAGAAGAGATTAGAAGTTAATTATAGTGGCTTTTAGATTTTCTAAAAAATTATAGGCTCATTAGGAATATCACAAGCCCAATGAGCCTATTTTTCGTCGCAAACAGCTAATCCCTAACCTCTTTTACGAACCTGATGATGTCGGCTATCACCTGCGAGTCCACATCGTGGGGATTGCCCACATAGTCGAGGCTTTTCTCTACGCCGTCGCAAGGCTGAAAAAGGTGGTTAAGGGATGGGTAGCGAATAATTTTAGCTTGCGGCACAAGCGACTTGATGACGGATAGGTTCTGGTCGGCGTCCACTTGAGCATCAAGATCGCCATTGAGCGCAAGCATCGCCACGCGTCCGTTCTGTCCAATCTTCTTCAGCGCACCAGCAGGGTCGAGGCGAACAAAATAGCGATACCAAGGTGAAGTGAAGGCGTCTATTTGAGCATTGCGCACATTCACCGGCAATTCCGCCAACAGCATTTTCAGCTTGCGCGTCAGCACCGATACATTGTCCTCAGTATCAACGGCGGTAAACACAGCCTCCAGCGTCTCTTTCTTATCTTCTGTAAGTTCTTCACCGGTAACCAGCGCCACCTTTTCGTTCTGGCGCAGAAGCAAATCTTTACCTTTCACGGCAGGGGCAGCCAGCGTGACAATGAAGCGAGCACCCTTCTGTGCATTCAACACCGCGATCAGCCCGCCCTCGCTATGGCCTATGTAGCCCACACGAGACGAATCCACGCCAGCCATTCTTTTTAGGGCACACAGCATGGAATGTGCATCGGCGGCAAAATCGGCAGTGGTCTCCATGCCAGAAGCAGCAGTTGAGCGTCCAGCGCCACGGTCGTCGAAGCGAAGCACGGCTATGCCATTGCGCGCAAGGCTGTCGGCTATCTGGGCAAAAGGCTTATGGTCGCCAATGGTTTCATCGCGATCCTGTGAGCCACTGCCCGTGAGCATCACCACAGCCGGAAAAGGCCCGGCACCCTGCGGAAGCGAGAATGTGCCGGCTAAGCTCACACCACCACCAGCATCAATGGTCACCTCCGTCTCCTTATAGGGCTTAGGGGCAGCGGTGAGCTTCACCACACGTTTGAGATTGAGTGGAAAGTTCTGCCCCATCTGAGAGAATGTGCCGGCCATCTGACTGCCGTCGGCGCTCATCGCCGCCTTGTAAGAAGCACCAATGGCTGGCACAGAAACAGAGAGCGAGTCGCCGATCACAGAAGCCGTGCAAGGAATACCTGTGGCACCCTGCATCGGACTGTCGAGGGTGCAAGTATAGGCGCCACCATTGTTTTCAACATGAAGCACTAATTTCAAGCTTACAGCGCCCACGCTCAAATTACCCGACCACTCACCCTGAAAGTGGGCGGCAGTCGCAGAAAAGGAGACCACAACTGCCAACGCAAAAAACAAGATTTTCCTGGTTATCATTTATTTATTCATTTTGTAAAAATTATAAAAACAAAGGTAACAAAATTCTCTAAAACTTTTTTGACAGCCACCCTAAAAAAAGAGAGAGAAGACGCGACCCAAACAAAATGGCGCGCCTTCTCATTTTTAGCGTTCGCTATGACGGCAAAAACAGCGGAATGCTATTTCTCCCCTGCTATTATTTTTGTGGCTTCACGGGAGCCGTCGCTGTAAACAGTGATAACCACGTTCACGCCGTCAAACGGAGTGGCCGACACCATTCCATTCGGCGACACATAGGTCGTAGAGACTACACCCTTAGCCGTTGCCACGTCAGCCAGGCCAGAGGGCTCAAACATAGCCTCGGCAACTGCCGACGGATAGAAGTTATGTTTGCCGGCAATCACTTTCACTGTGATAGATCTTCCCTTTGGTGGATATACCGGATCGGTGGTGCTTTTGCCCGTGTCCACTGTGGGCTCGGTTCCATCGAGCGTGTAGTAGTAGGTCACACCGTCCATGTCATCGGCAAATGTGAGTCTGTTGGCATACGCATCGTATGAGATTGTAGGCTGTGGCACAGAATCGGGTACTGCTGCCACAGGAATGCGCTTCACAAATCCGCCATAGGTTGCCACCAGCGTGTCGGCCAGCACAGGAGCGGCGTCCATCCATAGCGTAGTGCCATCTTTGACGGAGAATGCTCCTGTGCCCTTCACCACGCTCCACACAAGGCCCTCGGCCTTATTGAGGCTAATGTCAGACTTGATGGAGTCGGCGCGAGAGTTGGTGTCGAAGAATGCCACGCTCAAGGCTCCGGCTTTTGCACCTGCCTCATCAGCAAAAGTTTTGAGAGAGGGGTATTGTCCTTTCTCGAACGACCAGTAGGTGGCGTCGAGCCCTTCGATTGGCTTGCCGCTCGTGAGCTCAGCGGTAGTCACGCCAAGGCCGCCGTCGTAAGTGGCGCCATGCGCGGTGGTGAAAGTGCTGAGCTGCCTATCGTAGTAGGAATATTCGAGAATTCCTTTTTTGTAGAGCTTGCCTATGCAGTTGCCTATCGTGTTGTCTTTGTCTGTGTTGTCGGTCCATAGCATACCCACGTTGAGCGTGGCCGACTGCATCACCTGAGTGGTGGTGCCATTGAACCATGCTTGAATACCGCCCACATATTTAGGCGCATGCACATAACCGGTGTTAAGCACATTCTTGAGCGTGCCAAAGTTGGTTTCCACAATTCCGCCTGCACTGTTGAGCTTGTTCCAAGCGTAGGAGTTGTTGATGTGCTCCACACCTACCTCACCAGCGTTTTGGCAATTCTCGATAGTTCCCTTATTGCATGCGGTGATACCGCCTGCGTTGAAATATCCGGCAGTAATTCTACCTGCGTTATAGCAGTCGCGCACAGTGCCCTTCTCGTTGTAGCCACAGATACCGCCCAAGTTGCCCGAGTGCGCCGTCACATTGGCGTAGTTACGGCAGTTCAGAATGGTGCCGTAGTTGTAGCCAACGAATCCGCCCACATTTGAGTAGCCAGTGATGTCGCCATAGAGGCGGAGGTTCTTAATCACGCCGTCTTCCTTCAGTATGCCCACAAATGCAATGTATTTCTTGCGCTGGTCGGTAGGGATGGTGCTGTCTGCAGCAAGCACACATCTATTGAGATACAGGTTGGTGACTTTGTGGCCATCACCATCGAGTGTGCCTGCAAATCCATAGGTGCGCGAGTCGTTGATACCGATACCCACAAAGTTAGGGTCTTTTTCAAGGTCAATGTCGTCGGTAACCTTAAAATAAGTGCCTTCAAACGACAGCAGATTATTGGTGGTGGCCGATGCAAGGGTCATCAAGTCGGCCTTGTTCTTGATAAGATAAGGCTCGGCCTCGGTGCCTTTACCCTCAAACAGGCTGGCAGGCGCAAGCTTTATCACAATCTGCTTCTTCACATTGCCAGAAGATGCCACAAGCGTGTCGGTGGACACAGAGCCTGTGAGATGTATGTTGCCCTTGCTGTCGATGTTCACACCTATGCCCTCGGAAGTGGCCACTCCGCCACGCAGCACTTGCCACTTCACAGAGTTGAGCGTGCTGGCAGTGAAGTCGGTGCTCACTTGCGCCACACTCTGGTTGTCGTCGGCCAATTGCATGGGAGCGGCTGCCACATAGGCGGCGGCACTTTTCTCCAAGCCCTTGAGGCGAGGATACCTTCCAGCCTCAATCACCCACACAGAGTCGGCGTAGCCTTCAAGAGTGGCTGCGGTGAGCTTTGAAGTGGGCAGTGCGCCGTCAAGGTCCTTATAGCTGGGATTGATTTGTCTGTCAAAATAAGCATTGGTCACAGCCGGAGCCTTGCCCAATGTGGAGGCGTCGAACTTTCCGATGAATGGCATATATGCCTCGGAGGAGGTGGATTTAAACACGCCAGAGGCAAACACATTGGTCAGTTCATTCTGATTGCGATGCCCCTCCACGTCGTAAGTGTTAAGAGCCACACCCACAATTGCACCCGTGCGTGTGCCACCTGTCTCAAGATTACCGGCAAAGTAGCAGTCCCTTACTATGGAGCCCTGGATGCCGCCCACCACGCCGCCAAGGCCTGATGCCGAAACGCCATTCGTGGGCGTATGGATAGTGCCAATACCGAAGCAGCGCTCTATGATGCCCTCGCTGCTCACGCCAGCCACAAGACCCGCATATTCGCCATTGTAGGTTGGCACCACGTCGCCACTGAAATAGCTGTCGGAGAGCCTTCCCCCGCGCTCATAACCGAGGAAACCTACCACTCCGCCCACAGAGGCCGTCTCCTGCGTGGAGGTAGCTGTGACAGTAGTGTTGGTGGCCACCAAGTTTTTAGCAGGCCATCTCAGCACACCAAACACGCCACCCACTTGCGACGCGCCTGTCACTTTACCTGTGAAGGAGACGTTACTTGCCGGCCCTGACGAGCCCGACACACCGCCAGCGCAATAGACGCCCTTCACATCACCGTTGGTGACAGTGATATTTTCAAGCGAGCCTTGGCAATAGGCCGCCACCGTACCGGCATACATGTATTGGTCGATAATCTTTGGGTTGGTGAGCTTCACATTCTTGATGCTTGCCACCGTGTCCACTGCACCGAACAGCGCAGCATCGCCCGCTT
This sequence comes from Porphyromonadaceae bacterium UBA7572, assembly GCA_002476625.1. Lineage (GTDB taxonomy): Bacteria > Bacteroidota > Bacteroidia > Bacteroidales > Muribaculaceae > Sodaliphilus. Next base: position 40,387 of record DLLC01000062.1, read on the forward strand.
TTCCACTGCTTACATAGAGGTTGGATATCACTTTGTTGCCACCATCATAGTGCCCGGCAAAGCGATACACTTCATCAAATCCGCCGATAGGAGGGAAATTGATGCCATTGAGATTGATAGCCTTGGTCTGCTTGAAGTATTTGCCTTCAAAGGCCTTATAGCATCGAGCCGAAGCCTGTACGCCCGACACATAGTTCACACTGTCTGACAGCGCGAGCAGGTCGGCTGCCGTCTCTATGAGCCAGGGGTCGTCTGCCGTTCCGGATCCTTTCCAGCCCACCTGTGTCTGGGCCGCCGGATACTTGATTGCAAACGGCAGCTGTATTTCGGAAGAGTTGGCGCGGAAAGTCCATGCGCCAGATGGGGTGCAAATGGTCCAGTTGCCCCAGCTGAGCTTGTTGCCGTCGGTAGTGCCGGTGGTTGGCGCGTGGGTGTAGATAAGCCCTTGAGCATAGTCGGCCTTATAGTTGTAGAAATACTGGTTGTTGGAGGTGAACAGCACTTGCGGACGTATGGCGAGCGTCTTGTCGCCTTTAACCTGCACCCTGAGCATACAGCTGTAGCCCGCCAGGTTGTAGATGGCGATTTCATTGTCGGAGGTCTGCTCCGCATACACGCTGTGGGTGACACTTGTCACAACGTTTGCCGTGTCGAGCGAAGCGCTGGTCATTTGTGCGTTGGCGCTGATAAATTTCGAGCTTTCCAGCGTTCCAAACGTATAGTTCTTGTAATCGCCCGTTGTAATCAGCACACACCATGGCCGAAGCGTGAGCACGCCATTTTCCACCACGCCATTGACGGTGGAGGTGGTGTCGAAGCTCTTCAAGTCGTCAGTGACGCTCGCCAGCACGCAGCGCCCGTATTTGTCGGAATTATAGGCGGTCTGCACCGGAAATGCCACTTCGCCTGTGGCATGGTTGAGCCGTCCCTTGATGGTTTGGCCCATGGCGTTGAAGTTACCGATTTCAATAGTGGAGTCTCCAAGGGTCACCTGGGTCTGGTGTGACGCGCTAAACACCCCGCCCGATGCGTAGTTGATCTGTATCACGGGGTTGGAAAAAGGTGAAATTTCTCCCACCCTGCGGGGCGGGGCGCTCCGCTGTGCAAGACGGTGGCTTGCCACTGTGGCCGCCTCTACTTTCTGCAATTCCGCTGCGCCATGGGCAAAAATTGCGCGCTGTCCCAGTTTCTGCTCCAGGGGACGCTGTGCACGCCCTTGCTCCGCATCGAAAAAAGGCGGATTGGCAGCCCGCACACTGAAGCCTGTGCAAGCGACTGCCACAAACGCAATCAGCTTGTAAAATTTTTTCATAAGCGATTCTGAAGTCCGCAACACTTTGGTTAACATTCTTTTTATAACCCTACCCAGTACTACAATTTGACTTGAGGGGGCCGTGTGCGAAATCCACTCGCTTTAGTGTTGCTTAATCAAGCAGCGAACTCAGCAACAGCCACGACAAAAGTAATAAAATATAACCAGAAATCACAGTATTCGTAAAAATAATTCCATAAAACAGCATTATTAGTATCGGTTTATTACATCCTGTCTTGCTTGACGAATATAAAAAGAGGGCAAACAGTCCACTCATTCAAAGGGCGGTAATTTATAATCGGTAATTTCAAATCATTCTTGATATTTTTCGTACCTTTGTGAGTAAAACAAATGAAGCCTTCAAGATTATGAGTGAAAACTATATAGTTTCGGCAAGGAAGTACCGCCCGGCGAGTTTCGCAACGGTGGTGGGCCAGCAATCGCTCACCCACACGCTCAAGTCGGCTATCGCCAGTGGCAAACTGGCACACGCCTACCTGTTCTGCGGGCCGCGTGGCGTGGGTAAGACCACCTGTGCGCGTATCTTTGCCAAAGCCATCAACTGCCAGCACCTCACCGCCGACGGCGAGCCGTGCAACGAGTGCGAGTCGTGCCGTGCGTTCAACGAGCAGCGATCCTACAACATCATTGAGCTCGACGCCGCCAGCAACAACTCTGTGGACGACATTCGCACCATCGTGGACCAAGTGCGCATTCCGCCGCAAGTGGGAAAATACCGTGTGTTTATCATCGACGAGGTGCACATGCTCACCACAGCGGCCTTCAATGCCTTTCTGAAGACGCTTGAGGAGCCACCCGAATACGCCATCTTTATCTTGGCCACCACCGAGAAGCAGAAAATCATACCCACCATTCTGTCGAGATGCCAAATCTACGATTTCGCGCGCATCAAAGTGCCCGACATCGTGGAGCAGCTGAAATACATCTGCCAGGACCGCGGCGTGACCGCCGAAAATGCAGCCCTTAATGTGATTGCGCAAAAGGCCGACGGGGCCATGCGCGACGCGCTGTCGATTTTCGACCAGGTGGCGGCTTCGTGCGAGGGCAACATCACCTACCAGGGCGCTATCGACAACCTCAACGTGCTCGACCACGACTACTATTTCCGCCTCGACGAGGCTTTTCTAAAAAGCGACATACCCGCGGCGCTGCTCATCTACAAGGAAATCCGTGAGCGTGGCTTCGACTCACAGTTCTTCATCAACGGTCTGGCACAGCATTTCCGCGACCTGATGGTGGCAAGCAATCCACAGACTGCGGCGCTGCTGGAAATGAACGATGAAGTGGCTCAAAGATATGTGCTTGAGTCGCAGAAATTCGCGCCCACCTACTTCTACCGCGTGATGGATCTGTGCAACTTCTGCGACCTCAACTATCGCGATGCCAGCAACAAGCAATTTCTGGTGGAGCTTACGCTTATCAAAATTTGCCAACTGCTGAGTGGCCCGATGCCTCCTGCCGGCGGCGACCAGCCTCCCGTGAAGAAAATGCAGACTCCCCAAGCCACCGTCACACAGACTTCACCTGCACAGCCTTCGACTGCCACACCGCAAGCGCAAGTCGCACCATCTATCGCCTCGTCGCCATCTATACCCTACAAGCCCATGGGTGGTGGTATAGTGCCACAGCAGCCTACCGCCGCCCAGCAGAAGCGCCGCCCAGCAGAAAGGGCGGTGCCTCATATCTATATCAACAACAAGGAACTCGCCGCAGAGGAAGCGGCAAAAAAGGAGGCCACAAAAAAGACCCAAACCGCCACCACATTCACAGAGAACAAGCCCATCACCCCCGACCAACTCGCGCAAGCTTGGCTCGCCTACGCACAGGCGCACCCTAAAGATGTGATTGTGGCCAACGCCATTCGCCGCGCCGCGCCCACGCTGGTGAGCGGCACGCACTACAAAGTGATGCTCGCCAATGAAGGGGAGGCCGGGTTTATGCAAAATATGATGCCCGACATTCTCAATCACTTGAGAAACACTCTCCAAAACAGTACCATCACCATGGATATCGAACTCGACAAGACCATAAAGACACCCAAAATCATGACCGAGCGAGAACTCGTGAACGACCTCATCTCACGCCGCCCCGAATTCAAGCAGCTCATCAGCGACTTCCAGCTCTCCATCAAATAAAGCACATTTGTGAGCACGTGTAAAAGTGGCCATGGTGCGCATGGCCATAGGCGTCCGTGAAATATCACCACCTTACTTCCATTTCCTATTTTTTCTGACGTTTCTTGCACCTATTAGGCGGCTCAAGCCAAGCGCATACTCTCAAATCCGGGATCAGCGAATAATCAGGATTTTGGTCACGGCAGCCTCGCTCCCGTCGGCCTGCGACATAAAGACGAAGTAAACGCCACTTTTAGCGCGCTCAGCGCCATCAACGGTGCCGTCCCAGGTGCAAGTGCCTCCCACACTTTTCAGCTGCTTCACCACGTTGCCAGAAGCGTCGGCAATCTTCACCAGCGAATTATCCATAAGTCCGCTAATGGTGATCAGTCCGTAATAGTCGGGGCGCACAGGGTTGGGATAAACCGACACACCACTGAAATTACTGCCTGCGGCGGCACTGGCGGTGCGGTAAACCATCATACCGGCGCTGGTGGTCACATACACGGCATTAGAATAAGGGTCGCAGCACACACGATACACCACATCGCTCAGCAGCGGACTGTTGTCGGCGTTGAACTGGGAAATCACGGTAGTGCCGTCGGCACTCGTCAAAAACAAGCCCGACCCGTTTGTGCCAAGCCATTTACGGTTGGCAGCGTCCACAGCGATGTGCGACACGCCGATGCCGTTGAGCAAGTAGTCGGCAAGGTTTGTGCCGTCGTTGCGCGGCACCTTTATGCGGTTCAGCCTGAAGTCGCTCTTGAAGGCATCTGCAGGGTTAAACACCAGCACGCCAGCGTTGGTGCCCATCCACACAAGTCCGTTCTGATCCTCCACAAGGGTGTAGATGTAGTTCCACGACACGGCGTTGCCATCCTGGTCATAGAGCGAACCCGAAGAATAGGCCCTGGTCGATGGAGAGGAGGATGGCGTGCCGCCATCATTGATAAAGAACAGCATACCGCCATATTCTCCACTCGAAAACACCTTCAGGTTACTGTTACGCAGCACCAGAAGCGAGGAGAACTTGCTCGCTTTAGCCTCTGGCACATTCACCGTTATCCAGTCGGAGGCAGTGACAGACTTCTGCTCCATCTTGGCTTTTGGAAGCACGAAGAAGTTCTTGCCGATGGGTGCGCTCGACTCCGCCGCCCACAAGTTGCCCCCTTTGTCGATAGCGATAGTGGGATGGCAGTAATAACCCTGCATAGCGTGCTCCATGGGAGAGTTCTCCCAGTTGTAGTTGTTCACCACCTTGCCGTCGGTCACTTTATGAATGCCGTTCCACCAGTTGCCCATATAATAGGTGCCGCTCTCGGTGGTGGAGAACACGGGGTAGAAGCTGCCGCCGTTCTCAATGACGGGCGTGGGTGTGACGTCAGCCACCGTCACGCCGTCGTATGTGTTCACTCCTGTGGGCAGACTTTGGTCGTTGACAAAGGCGTTAGGGCCAGTGCTGGAGATGTAGAGCAAGCGCTGGTCGGTGTTGTAGGTAAGGTAAAACGGGGTAGCAAACGACAGTGCCGCCGGCTTATAGTAGTTGGCGTTGTCAGATGCAATGTGGAGGCCATTCTCACCCACTGCCCACAGCGTGCCGTCGCCGCCCTTGTAGGCGCTATACATCTGCTTTCCGCCGTCCACTTTTGTGAGGTTGTCGCCCGTAGCGTCGAGGGTGAGATAACAGTCGGCCGAAAAACAGTTAAGCAGGTATCCCTTTGGCGTGGCCTGCACATTATCGGCCTTGTAGGGCTGCGACTCCATCGGTATCAGCGACAGCTCCCCTGCCTCGTTCTCCTGCGCGGAAGCAGTGAAAGTCCAGCCAGTGCAAAGTAGCAGCCGCTTGTCGGCCACCACGCGGAGCCGTCCGCTGTCGTTGTTGAGCGATCCGCCCACTTTAGGCATAGAGCCAATGGTCTCATAATGCTTGTCCACCTTGCCATATCGAATGTCGGAGCCCTGGCTCAGCAGCAGAAAGTCGGCCATCTCCGCCACGGAATTCACCTTTTCACCGAAAATCCGCGACTCAAGCACCTCCCACTTCTTGTCGTTCAGCACCACATAGCCAAAGTCGGTGGCCACGTACACACGCCCCTGCTGGGTAAAAGTCACGTCGTTCACCGTCTTTGAAAGCGTGAGCGAGGCCGCCTTGATTTCGGGCATATTAATCACATCGCCATCGCTGGTGATCACGTCGATGTTGGAATTGTCATACACCACCATCAAGTAGTCTCGATAGTCATTGTAGTAAATGTCGCTAATCGTCACATCATTCAAGTAGTTGGTGCGGTTCAGGCTCTCGTTCTCTTTAGTGTCCTTGTCAAAACGGTAAAGGCTTCCGCTCGACAGGTAGTACACCATGTCTCCAGCATCCACCACATTCTGTATTTTAGAGCCCAAAAACGATGGCAGAACCTGCCACCCGGCGGCAAAGGCTTGAGCCACGCCCACAGCCGCCATTATCAGCGAAAATATCCTTTTCTTCATATTCATAGGTCGTGAAAATATTACACCAGCGCGTACGCATAGGCGCACCCACTCTGCAATAATAACGCCCTACCCTCCTAAAAAATTGCACCTCAGACAAAAAAAAGGCGCTGCAGAAAGTTCAGTGGGGATAAACATTAGCAAGACAGCACCCAAAGCACAGAGAATAAGGGCGGCGGCGGAAACTTGGAACCCCAAGTCTCTGCCGTCGCCCTCAATCGTTATGCGGCAAATGTGAACTATGCGCTAATAGGCAAGACGAAGACCTGTTTTGGCGTCATTGCGAAAACAACTGGCACGCACCGAGATGCGGCAGAGCACTGAGAAAGCGCCCGAATAACCGCCACGGGCCACATGCGCATCGCCCGTTGCCGGGCCTGTAGGGTTTGTCTGCGGCTTTAAGCTGTAGTCTCCTCTCCAGTCGGCGCACCATTCCCTCACATTGCCGGTCATGTCGTAGACGCCTAATTCATTGGGGGCTTTAGTGCCCACAGGGTGCAAATCCCTGCCACTGTTGCCATAATACCATGCCACCTCATTTATGTCATTGCTCCCGCTGAATTTATAGCCTTTCGATTTGTTGCCGCCGCGGGCCGCATACTCCCATTCGGCCTCGGTGAGAAAGCGAAATTTCTTGCCGGTCAAAGCGTTTAGCTTATTGATGAAGGCCTGACATTGCCCCCAACTCACATTTTCTACCGGCAGACTGTCGCCTATCTGGTTTGGCGTATAGAATGAGCCCATTACGGCTTTCCACAGAGCCTGGGTCACCTCAGTCTTGCCGATGCGGTAGTCACTGAGCGTGACGCGGTGCGCAGGAGCTATGAATTGCTGTTTCATGATTGGATCTTCGTCGGCAGGGTCGCCGTCGCGCTGCGGCAGGCTGCCCATAGTGAAGGTGCCGCCCGCCACATGCACCATCTCAAACGCCACGCCGTTTACCACAATCGTGTCGTTGGGAAGCTGCGCTTTTTTCACCGTGCGCTGCGCCACTGTGCCAGTGGCCGACTTCGCTTTCGCGGTTTGCTTCGCCACATTTTTTGTCCTCGCTTTCCGCGTTTGCGCCTCTACGGCAGCCACGCAAGCCACGCAAGCCACGCAGGAAAGCATCAATAATATCCGTTTCATTTTCTATAAATTAATTCTGTAATCAACTAATTTTATGTTGTATTGCCACACAAAAAAAAGGGAGCGCCATCACTGTGGCGCTTACATAGGGCGAGAGTCTTATGCTGGTGCGAAAGATGGATCAATCGCCAGTGTGGAACACAGGAAGCTCACGGCTCAGGCTCTCCTCAAGGGAAATGAGCGTCTCGGTGGCCGCAACGCCCGAAATGTGCTGAATGCGGTCGTTGAGCAGCTCCATCAGGTGCTGGTTGTCGCGCGCATAGAGCTTCACGAGCATCGTATACGGACCAGTGGTGAAGTGGCACTCCACTATCTCCGGTATCTTCTCAAGCTCAGGCACCACGGTGCGATACATAGAACCACGCTCCAGCCTTATGCCTATGTAGGTGCAGGTGGTGTAGCCCAAGGTCTTGGGGTCGACATGGTAGCCCGACCCTGTGATCACTTTCATGTCTATCATGCGCTGTATGCGCTGGTGCACGGCAGCGCGCGACACGCCACACTCTTGCGCCACATCCTTTGAGGGAATGCGCGCATTTTTCATTATGATCTGAAGTATTTTTCTATCAAGGTTGTCAATACGCTCCATCGTATCAATTTTTAATTGTTTTTTGTTATCACAAATTTAGCAAGTTTTTCTGGAAAACCATTCAAAATGTCGGAAATATTGCATAGGGAAGTGCATTTTTTGCAAAAACTCCCCAAAAAACAAGCCAGCGCCTCACTCTTCACTATCTTTTTGTCATCTCTATCAAAATTTGCCAGCGTTAGCACAGCCATTCTCTTGGCGGCAAAACTTTTTGCCGATGTGAAAATATAATAGTACTTTTGCCGATAAAAATTCTATAAAAATTTATTTAACTACTATCACTCAACATTTTAATTAATTATGAACAAACATCTACTTTCCTTTGTGGCCCTAATGGGCATTGGCTTGTGCGCTAACGCTGCCGACGCGGTGGAGGTGCTTCAGTCAAGAAACCTCGCCAACGGTGTAACCCAGCAAGAGGTGAAAAATGAAAAAGGCCAGCTTTACCGCCGTTATGTGGGCGAAAATGCTCCAAAAGGTGTAAAATCAAACGCCGACGCCACTTCGTCTGACAATGCCACCCAGCTTTTCTACGAGAGCTTCGAGGGATTTGCCACCGAGGGCAAGGACCTGAACTGGATTCCTTCCACCTGGTCGAAGAAGATTGCCCCGGGCAACGAGCCAACTGCCGAGATGATCTCGCACAACATCAACAACTCTTGGTATTGCTACTACACCGGCGACGGAAATTTTACCCCAAAATCGACCGACGGCGAGTGCGACGCCTTTATCCACTACGGCTACGAGAACAAGCAGTATGGTGTGAAGCCTGTGGCTCAGGACGAGTGGCTCATCACCCCTACTATCCAGATGAAAGAAAGCGGTGAGCACTATCTCGACTTTCTTTTAGCTGCCAGCTATTTCGACTGCTACGACGTGAGCAACGACTGGGACTGGACCACCATGGCGTTCAGCAAGCGCGTAAAGGTGAACACCATGAAGGTGATGGCCTCTACCGACGGTGGTGAAACATGGCAGCAGGAATTCGATCTCGTGGACGATGTGCTCGCCTCTTTGACCGACCGCCAGTGCTACGACACAGAGTTCACCACCTACTTGCGCTATCAAGTGAACGTGAGTGAACTGGCCGGAAAAAATGTGAAATTCGCTTTCCGCTATGTCCGCAACGAAGGCGACTGGGTGGGCAACTCAATGGCTGTGGACGCTGTGAAGGTGCTTCACAAGGAAGCCTCATCGGTGAATGATGTGAAGAAAGACTACACCTTTGTCACCAAAAACGGCAATGTGTTCTCCGTGAGCGGCAATGCCAAAGCGGTGGACGTGTACAACGTGGCTGGACAGAAGATGGCCAGCGTGGCTCTTTCCGCTAATGGCACTATCGATGCTTCGGCTTGGGCAGACGGCATCTACATTTTCCGCTTCTCCGACGGCAGCGCAGTGAAAGTGGCTAAATAACACGTCCTCTTTCCATAAGACTTTAAGCTAAAAATAAACGACCAGCTTGGCGAATGCTATACTGCCAAGCTGGTCGTTTATTTTATGCCGTGAGAGCCTTGGGGGCTACTGCTGCAAAATGCGGTTGATAAGAGCCGTCACATCGCTCACGTCGATTGTGCCATCAGCGTTGAAGTCGAAAGTATCGTCTTTCTCCACCACACCAAGAATCATATTGATCTGGTTAGTCACATCCGTCACGTCATAACGCTTCACCTCTGCCTTTTGGGTCACTTTCAGGGTAATGGTGTCGAACCCGTCGGTAAGCGTAACGTTGGCCGTGCGGCTCTTCACGCCTTGAGGCAATGCGTCGTAGCCGATTTTCAGCGTGTCGAGCGTGAGGCCGTTCTGCTTGTTCAAGATGCGGCACCAGCCGGCATCCACCACTGGATCCTTGTAGCCAAACACGGAATACACCTGCTGCTCAGCCACTCCAGCCTGGGCAGGAACCACCACCTCATCAGTGCCCACAGGAAGTGTGGTGATGACGGAGTGAGCCACCATCGGGAAAATGTAGTAGCTGGTCTGACCGCCTTCTCCGCCCTGGAAATAGCCCGTGAGTGGAGCCCATTTGCCTTTCTTAAGCATATAGGCAGTGTTGCCTTCCGTACGGAATTTAGCCATGGCAAACGACACGTTGCACGAGTCGTTCCACTCTGGAATGCCGTCTACGGTGAACCAGAACTCGTCATTCACCATTTTAGGCTTCGTGAACTGGAATTCCGTGCCCACTAAATTGGAGCCATTCACATCGAGTTCAAAGGTGCTCCACCATGCCGACTCAAGTTTCTCGCCAGGCAGTCCGTTCTCGCTCTTACGCAGATGCACACCAATGTTGGCGATTTGGTCGGTCACACTCGTGGCCTTGTTTGTCACAAAATAAACGTAGGCACCATACACCACCAATGGGCGTGAGGGCTTGGAGAAACGCTCGCCATATTCGGTGATGCCCATCTTGTTGCTTCCAGGGAAGGTGCCTTCGCCTAAATCGTAGGTGACAGGCACATCGCCCGGCATAATGTTATTGATGATGGCGTCGTATTCTGCCGTCACATCCACCATGTCTGAGCTGCTGCCGTGCTGGTTCTCCACTTGAAGGATAGCCGTCTGCTTGTGCAGATAGTCGTAGCTCACTTTCGGGTTCTGACTGGTGGAAGTGGATGGCGACGCACCGGTGAAGGTCCAGTCCCACTTGGTGGGGAATCCTGTTGACGCGTCGGCATATTGCACGGTGGCCAATGGTGCCACCAAGGGCAGGTGGGTAGTGGCCTCGCGGAATGTGGCTGGAGGCAGAATGTGAGCCTCAGGCGCCTTTCCAGTAACGGTGACAAAGCCATTTCGGGTGACCGATGAGCGGTTGCCCTGCGCGTCAATCACCACAAGACTCACATCATAGGAGCCATCGGCCTTGTAATATACTTGTGGATTCTGCTCCTTCGACTCGGCAGGTGTACCGCCAGGGAACGACCACTGCCACTGCACAGGCTCACCCTGCGAGAGGTCGGCAAACTTCACCACCTCGCCTGTGCCCACATGCACGCCATCAATCAACGACACACCGGTCACTTCCAGGCCATCGATAGCATAGTCAGCCATGTAGCCACCTGTCTTAAATGTGTCGGTGGTGCCAGGTCCGTAAGTGAAGCGAATCTTCACCTTCTGTCCAGCAAAAGCGGCTAAGTCGGCCTCCACCAGGTGCCAAATGTTGCCCGAATGACCCGACTCCATCGCACTATTCCACAATTCGGTGGAGGTGGCGAAATCATCGGTCGAAACGCTCATGGTAAGCACAGCATAGTCGTTCATCGACTCGCTGAACTTCACATAGGCATGCAGCACGCCATTCGACGGCACAGCCACTTCTGCGCTGGTGGCGGTGCCGATAGCGCGGCGGAACACCTGATACGGGCCCTCCACATAGAGCGACTGCACATCGGCTGCGTAGATGGAGTTGAACGCTTTGTTCTTCAGCGACCACTTCACATAGCCGTCGGCATCACCCGCAAGCGTCCAGCTTGCCGATCCTTGGTCGAAACCATCGCTCCACACCGTCTTCTGCGACGACGCGCCTTGCACACTGAAGGCGGCCTTTAGTTCGCCTGTGGCTTGGGCACGCACACGCCGTGGCATTGACACAGATGCCGCGCGAGCTACCTTCACAGAGGAGAACGCCGGGCGAGCTGCCGCATTGCGTACAGGCTCTGCCACCTGCGCCTGCACCGATAAGGCTGCAAGCGCTATGGCAAAGGCTGATAAAAACACTTTTCTCATACTCTTTGGTTATTTTTTGTTATCAACAATTATTTCACGAATTTAACACGACTCACATTGCCGTCGGCAGTAACCACTGTGGCCACATACATGCCTGGTGCAAGATCCGACAGATTGAGCTGCGCCTCCACTTCGGCCTGCGCCACCACTGTGCCATTCACACCGTACACGGTCACACGGCCTGGCTGAGCAAGAATCAGGCTTTGAGCCTTTTGGCTGTAGATGTTAGCACCCAAGCTGACGGCCTCGGTGATACCCGTAGGCACCACGCGCTCAATTTTCACATTCTTCACGTAGATACCCCATGGATCGGTGGCCTTTTGCTGGAAGCCAATGTGGTAAATACCCTCTGCCTCCACGGTGAAATTAACAATGCGGGTCTCAAACATAGAGAAGGCGATGTCCTTGTCGGGGTACTGTGCCACCACGGCTGCGTCGGCATAGTTGTCGCCATTGGCAAGCACCACATTGTAGGCGTCGCCGTATCGGCCACTGTAGCCATGCACGCTGTAAGTGAGCGTGTGGTTGCCTTTCACGGTGTGGAAAGGTGGAGTGAACGCGGCATCGCCGTCCTTAGCATTGAATCCAGTGGCCACAGCAGCGTTCTTGGCGTTGTAGCTCCAAGTCTTGCCGTCGGCGTTGGCATCGTAGAATTCCCAGATGGCGGCATCGTCCTCGCTGTCGAGCGATGTCTCGTAAGGCAGCTCAAGTGCCTCACCGAGCACGATGGCATTGGTCTGCGCCTCGGCACTCACATCGTCGCCCACTTTAGCCACAATGGTGTAGCTATACTTGGCAAGGGGCAGCACGGAGTTGTCGGTATAGGTGGTGGCTTTTGTCCCCTCAGCCACCACAGCGTCGTCGGGCTGGCGAGTGATGGTATAGGTCAGCGCATCGGTGTCGATATAACCGCCATTCACGCCGGCAGTGACAGTGTCGAAAGTGACCACTGGGTGGCCGTCAGTGAGCGCGAGTGTGGCGTTTGCCGGGGCCATAGGCAAGTCTTTGCCCACCCAGCCAGTAGTGGCTGAAGCTACAGCGCTACGGTTCTTTCCCACGAAAGCATACGCCTTGTAGGTGTATTTTCCTGCCACCTCAAGCGAGTCGGTGTAAGTGACAGCTGCGCCCACCTGTGGAGCATCGAAAGTGTGTATCAAGTCATTCCCACGATAGAGTTCCACCTTATCGAGTGCCTCAAGAGCGAGATTGCTCTCAGTCTTAGTCGGGTTCACCCAGCTAACGTTGGCTGCCATAGCGCCCTTATCGGCTGCCACAGCCTTAAATTCGTTCACAGCAGCAGGTATTACCTCCGCCTCCTTCACGCTGATATTGTCGAGATAGATAGAGTAGTTGTTGCTCTCGCCCGTCACGTTGAAGCCAAAGTTGAAGCCACCGTTAGATGGTGCGGTGAAGTAGGCGGTCTTGTTTTCCATAATGGCGGTTTGAACGAGTTCACTGAAAAGCTGGGTGGTCTGTGCCGCCACGCTGTCGCCCTTGCCTACATACACCGTGAGCTGCTTGTAGCTCGACGAGCTCACGGCATTCTCCAGGCCAGCGCTGAATTTCAGCTCATAGGTCTTGCCAGCCTCCAGAGTGACGGGAGGAGTGATGAGCCACTGGTTGGTGTTGGAGGATGAGCCCCAGTATTCAACGCACTTTTTAGAAGAATTGTATTTCCAGGTGCGAATGCCGCCGGAAAGGTTCAGAATAGTGAACATATCGAGCGACGACGCGTCGTCGAACGTTTCGCTGTAAGGCACCGACAGGCCCTCGCCTGCGCGTACGGTCACGCTCTCTGCGGCAGCGCGATGGCCGTCGGCCTGCGCCTGCACACTGTATCTATAATTGCCTAATGAGGTCACGTTGTCTTCAAAGGTGGTACCGGCAAAGGCTTCGCTGAGCACCTCCGAATCGCGTGTTATGCGGTAAGAGAGCGCGTCCCAGTCCACATAGCCGCCATTTGCGCTCTCGGTAGGGGCCGTGTAGGTGAGCGTCACTTTGTTACCCTCCACATTGGCGGAGAGGGCGGTCACGGGCTTAGGCGTGTCGTTGCCAATCCAGCCACTGGTGGCTGTTGGTGCAGATCCCAACGCTTCGCCATCTTCATTATAGGCCACCACTGAATAGGTGTAGCGGCCAGGCAGGGTGATATCGTTGACCACATAGGACATGGCCTCCCCTTTGGCGCCGGAGAGGGTGGCAAGCACATCGGTGCCATGCTTCACCTTCACCCCGCTAAATTTGGCAAGTTCATTGCCATCGCTGTCCTTGGTGGGGTTAGTCCATGTGAGCGTGGCGGTCATGGCACCATTTGCGCCAGCCGTTACGGTGAGGTCGGAAACCTGTGCCGGCACAGGAGCCACCTTCTTCACCACAAACTTCTGGAAACCGCAGTCGCCCATATAGCTTGAGGAAGTCAAGTGAATGGCAAAGTGGTAGTTGCCTGCATCGGTCACTAAAACCGTGCCAGTGGTGGCGGTATAAAGCTTACTCTTGTAGGCATTGTTGGAGGCAAACACTGTGGTTTGCGCCTCAACGGTGGGTGCATTGCCGAAAGTAAGTTCAAACGCCTGCTTGTCGGAACTGTAGGTTGAGCGTTGCACCACATATCCGCTCACCTCATATTTGCCAGGCTCGAGATACAATGACGGAGAAATCAGCCAGTCGTTGGCCGCATTCTTCTTGTCTTGAGGATAAAGCGCCTCGGAGTCCTTATAGCCCCAGGTGTTGGCACTCGTGGCCGAGTTGGCGTCGATCACCGTCCAGCTGGCGAAGCTCGCCTCGTCGGTGATTTCAAGCGTGACCGGAAACGTGGTTTCGGCCAAGCCCGCTGTGGCTGTCAGAAGCACAGCCACCATACTAAAAAGTAAATGTTTCAGCATAAGTCCGTTTGTTTATGTTATATAATTGATATGTTTGCTTTCAAAATGGCAATTCTATACAGAATACAAAATTACGATATTTTTGCTTCACAAAAGAACAAAAGAGAGAAAAAACAGGACGAATTCCTTTTAAATGTCGTTTTTTAGGCAGAAAAACAACAACAAAGGAAGAAAAACAGGCGTTTTAGTGATAGATTCGCATTTTTTCACTCGCAATTTATTGCATTTATCATGCCATTTTTCTAATTTTGCGCATCTAAAACAAAACTTAGACTGTTATGAAACAAACATTTACGCTCTTATTCATGCTTCTGACAGGAATAGTGGTGAGCGCACAGAGCTTCCCATACCTGAGCATGAAAACCACCGACGGCAAGGAAACCACAATGAACGCCGACAACCTGAAAATCGTGTTCACCGACGGCAGTTTGATTGCCACCGATGCAAACGGGACGTCAAACTCTCTGGCCATGGGCAGTATGGCAAGTATGCAGTTCACCGACACCGCTGGCTCCGACACGCAGAAAGGCGACGTTAACCATGATGGTGCCATCGACGTGAGCGATGTAACCGCTATTATTTCAATGATTTTGGGCAACGTGACTGCCGACCTCGCTTCTGCCGACCTCGACAATAGCGGCACCATCGACGTGACTGACGTGACCACGCTCATCAACCTCATCCTCAACCAGAGCGTAAACGCAGAATCCACCGCACAGCAAACCCTGTGGGTGCACACCAGTGACCACACCCTGTGGGCGTTCACTTCTTCACAAACTGGAGTGATGACTTTCGAAAGCGGAACATCACTCACGGTGCAAGGCAAAACTTTCACGGTGGACGACATCGACAGCATCACCGTGGAAGCCAACAAGGTGGACGACTACTCCGTGCTCGTGAGCTATGCCGGTGAAAGCGCCACAGCCACCGTGAGCGGCAACATCGCGGCACACATCACCACCAATGTGAGCGGTGCCCACGTGGCCGTGTCGCATGACGCCTCTGTGGACAAGGAATACACCTACATCCTGAGTGGCACAAGTGCCAACGGTTCGTTCACGCAAAACGGCAGCTACAAGTCCACCCTTGTGCTCAACGGAGTGACTCTCGCCAGCCAAAACGGTAGCGCTGTGGCCATCAACACAGGCAAACGGGTGGCTGTGGTGCTGGCCGACGGCACCACCAGCACGCTCTCCGATGCCACAGGAGGCAGCCAGAAAGCGGCGGTTTACTTTACAGGGCATCCCGAATTTGAGGGCGGAGGCACGCTGAACGTGACCGGCAACACCAAGCACGCCATCTCGGCAAAAGAATACCTTCAGCTGAAGAAGTCGGTTGGCGGCATCAATATTCTTGGGGCTGTGAGCGACGGCATACACTGCGGCAAAGGCAAAGCAGGAAGCTCCGACAACAATTACTTCCAGATGAATGGCGGTAATGTGACCATCAGCGGCGTAAAAGGCGACTGCGTGGACGCTGACGACTACGGCAGCATCATCATTAAGGGCGGCAAGCTCAACATCACCGTGGACGCCGACGATGTGACCGGACTAAAAGCCGACTCCATCTTCACCATGAGTGGCGGCGAGGTGAATATGACGGTGGCTGGCAAACTGAGCCAAGGCATTCGCTCCGCGTGGACTGGCGATTTCAAAGGCGGCAGCATCACGGGCAGCGTGAGCGGGAATGGCTCGAAAGCCATCAGCGGCAAATGCTTTACCAGCACCGACAAAACCACGCTCAATGGCGGATACCTCAACTTCAGCGGCACCAATGTCACCCTCAACATCAGCGGTGGCAACGTGGTGGAAGGCACCGACACCACCAAATGTATGGGCATCAAGTGCGACAAGGATATGACACAGACCGCCGGCGACATCATTATCACCCTTTCCGGCGACGAGGCCAAGGGCGTGGACGTGGAAGGTAACTTCTCTCGCACCGGCGGTAACCTGGAAATCACTTCGCCCACCAAAACGCCTGCCGTGAAAACCAACGGCAACTTTGAGATGACCGACGGCACGCTCACCCTTATCTGCACTGGCGAGGAAGCCAACGCCCTCAGCAGCGACGGCGACATCAGCATACTCGGCGGCTCGGTGGAAATCCGGTGCAGCGGAGCTGGCTCAAAGGGAATCAAGGCTGATGGAGCCATGACTATCGGCGCAAAGGATACTGGTGGCCCCGTGATGCTCGTGCACACCACTGGCGACAAGAAAACCGGCACTTCGGGCGGCAACTGGGGTGGTGGATGGCGGCCCCCGTTCGGTGGTGGCGGTGGACATGGCGGTGGCCCCGGCGGCAGCCAGACTTCAAGCGGTGGTTCACCTAAAGCCATCAAGGTGATGGGCGTGTTCAAAATGCTCAGCGGTATGGTGGACGTGTCCACCTCAAGCGAGGGCGGCGAGGGCATCGAGAGTAAGAACACCATGTATTTCGATGGTGGAAAAGTGGTTTCATACTGCTACGACGACTGCATCAACTGCTCTGGCAACATCTATGTGCGCGGCGCACAGCTGATGTGCTACTCCAACGGCAACGACGCCATCGACAGCAACGCCAATGCCGCCGGAGCATTCCAAATCAGTGATGGAATTGTGGTGGCGGTGACCAGCAAGGGTGGCGCAGAAATGGGCATCGACACCGACGGCAACAGCCACATCACCGTCACGGGCGGGTACCTGTTCACCGCTGGCGGTAACCAAGGCGGAGGCGGCTCAAGTTCATCGCTCGGCTCTGCCACCACGCAAGGCTACTACTGGATGACGGGCAAGAGCCTAAGCACATCAAACTACTACACCCTCGCCGACGCCTCAGGCACCAACATCTTCACCGTGAAGCTGCCATGCAGCGTAAGCGGCTCCTATTCCCTCATTTCCGCCCCACAGATGAAGAAAGGAAGCTCCTACACCCTAAAATCAAGCACCACAGCCCCTACCGATGCCACAAGCGAATTTCAGGGTTTCTATCTCGGAAGCTCTGCCAAAGGCACCACCGGCGTGGCATCGTTCACCGCACAATAACTAGCAAAGACTCTATTTAAGGCTTGAGTATGCCCCCCAAAAAACGAGAGACTCATAATATGTGATGAAGTGAGTTTCTCGTTTTTTTTGTACCTTTGTCACTCTATCGGCAAGCATTGTGTGCTACGAAAAATATGTAGTGCCAAGCTTTATGGCTTTTTGTTATCATCAATTTCAGAATGATTATGGGATATATTGACAGTACAGTACAGTACAGCGTACGCACAAGAGCCGGCGCATTACGGAAATCGACGGCGTAAAAGGCATATTCATCCTACTGGTGGTGAGTTTCCACCTCGTGTATTTTGAGCAGTTGCACCCTTTTTGCAAACAGGTGGTGTACGCTTTCCACATGCCCGTGTTTCTGATACTTTCGGGCTATCTGATGAACATCGAAAAAGGCGCAAAGAAGTTTGCGCGCACCATCATGTACTACGCTCTACCCTACCTACTGATAGAGAGCGGCTACATAGTCATGGCATCTGCGCTGCCAATCCGTGAGCACATCAGCGAGCTTACCCCGACAGTGTTTCTCAGCACGCTCCTCACTCGCCCCATTGGCCCTTACTGGTATCTGCACGCTATCATCGTGTTCGGAGTGGTGTATTACAGCATATTCAAAATCAAAAGAGCCAACTTCGTGTCGCGCATCATTCTGTGCGGGATCATCGTAGTGGCACTGTCGGTGGCAATCAAATCGTTCACGCCCTACCATGCGGTGTTTTTCTTCGCAGGCGCCACGCTGCGCCACTGCAAAGCCAACTTTGTGAGCGCCTTCCGCCCTTCTATCCTTGCACCCGTGGCGCTTGTCTTGCTTGCCCTGTGCCCCCGAAACCTCGTTTACGGCGCCGTGGGGCAACTCTTCGTGGTGTATGCAAGCGTTTCTCCACGCTGCTGTTTTTAGCCGCCTGTGGGCGTAAAACGAGGCTCTGCGTGGATTTCTTGGGACACAACACGCTTTCCATCTTCCTCTTCTCGCCCATCTTCACCATCGTGTGCAAAAAGATGGTGCCATGGCTTGAGTTCGATTCCACTGGACTGGTGTTTTTAGCGCTGTCGCTCATCATTTGCGTGGCTGGAAGCATCGGCATAGCATGGGCAGCAGATGCCACACGCCTGCCGGCCACCCTGCTGGGCAAGCCTCTGTTCTGTCGTCATCTGTAAAATAAGAAAATGCGAAGCCTGCTATGGATATACAAGGTTTCGCATTTTGCTTTGTATGGAATTGTGTGGGTAAATTAGAATGGCGACACTTCGCTGTCGGTGAACGATTGGAAGAGTGCGTTGGCCAAGCTGCTTGCCCCAATGCGGAAGTATTGGTTGTTGAGCCACTTCTCTCCGAGCACCTCTTTCACCACGGTGTAGTATTTCACTGCGTCGGCAGTGGTGCGGATGCCACCGGCGGCCTTGAAGCCAATCATCACGCCATGCTTCTCATAATACTCCTTGATGCACTGGCACATCACGTAGGCGGCCTCGAGCGATGCGCCCGGATAGATTTTACCGGTAGAGGTCTTGATGAAGTCGGCACCGCTATACATGGCGAGAATCGACGCACGCTTAATGTTTTCGGCGGTTTTCAGGCATCCTGTCTCAAGAATCACCTTCAGGTGGCGGTCGCCCATCGTAGCCTTGATTTCTGCGATTTCATCGCACAATTCCTCATAAGCCTCATCGATGAAGTAACCCATATTTATCACAATGTCCACTTCGTCGGCGCCGTCTTGAATGGCGAGGGCGGTCTCTGCCACCTTCGTCTCGATGTGGGCTTGCGAGGAAGGGAAAGAGGCGCTGCACACGGCAATGTTTACGTCGCTCACCTCAAGGGCGCCACGCACCACCTCGGCAAAGTTGCTATACACGCAGATTGCGGCCACGTTCTTGTAGTCGGGATAATTGGTCCAGTAGTCGTTCACCTTCTTGGTGAAGGCGGCCACGCTGCGCTCGCTGTCGGTGGTGCTGAGCGTGGTGAGGTCCACACAGTTGAGCAAGAACTGATACACTTCCTTATTGTCGTTCTCTGCCATGTGCTCAGCCACTATTTTCTCTACCTGAGCGGCCACGGCGGCATCGTCGGTCTCCACCTTGCTCTCGGTGAAAGCCTGCACATACTTGTTAGGGGCTTCCTGCGAATTCAATTTCAGATGTTCCATAAAAAATTTTTGATGTGTTGTTATTTTAATAGTTTATCGTTGTGAAGATGGCGCGTGGCGTCACGGTTGGTCTTTTTTGCGAAATTACGCTCCAAGGCGGCGGTCAAGTCCACTCCGGTCTGATTGGCGATGCACATCACCACCCAGAGCACATCGGCAAGCTCATCGGCCAAGTCCACGCTCTTGTCGGAGGGCTTGAACGACTGGTCGCCATAGGTGCGGCTGATCACACGAGCCACCTCACCCACCTCCTCGGTGAGCTGCGCCATATTGGTGAGCGGGCTGAAATAGCGCACGCCGTAGGTGCGAATCCACTCATCCACTTTTTGTTGAGCCTCATGAATAGTCATAGCGATGCAAACTTACAAAAAAAAAGTTGCTTTCACAACCCACCCTCGCGGGGGTGGGTAGCTCATTCTTTAAGCACTGAGTCGATAATGATGGTTACGGGGCCGTCGTTCACCAGCGCCACCTGCATATTGGCGCCAAACACGCCACGCTGCACTTCCTTCCCCATCAGACGGCCCACCTCCTGGCAATAGCCATCGTAGAGCGGCACAGCGAGGTCGTGTCCTGCGGCGTGAATATAGCTCGGCCTATTGCCTTTCTTGGTGGAGGCGTTGAGCGTGAACTGGCTAACGGAAAGAATGTCGCCGCCTGCGTCGATCACACTACGGTTCATCACGCCATGCTCATCGTCGAAGATACGCATATTCACGGTCTTCTGCGCGAGCCATTTCATATCTGCCTCTGTGTCGCCCTCTCTCACGCCCACAAGCACCATCAGTCCGTGGCCGATCTTACCCGCTACCTCTCCGCCGATGCTCACAGAGGCACTGGTCACTCTTTGTATCACTAATCTCATTTTACTTCTGAATTACCATTTTTTGCACTGATATTCAGCGCATTATATATAACATTAGCTTTTGAAGGACCTACCACCTCTGTAAGCTGTGGAAGTGACGCTTCACGAATGCGCTTCACGCTCTTAAACTGCCTGAGTAACAACTGTTTAGTTTTTTCTCCAACACCTCGAATGTGGTCAAGTTCCGACTGCACCTGGCTCTTGCTTCGCCGGTTGCGATGGTGCGTGATGCCGAAGCGGTGTGCCTCGTCGCGGAGGCGCTGCACCACTTTCAGTGTCTCGCTGTTCTTGTCGATATAAAGCGGTAGTGAATCACCGGGAAAATAGATTTCGTTGAGCGTCTTGGCGATACCAACCATCGCTATCTGCCCACGAAGCCCTAATTCATCGAGCACCTCCACGCCAGCGCTCAACTGCCCTTTACCGCCGTCAAGAACCACCAGCTGGGGAAGATCCCCCCCCTCGCTCACAAGGCGTGAATAGCGCCGTGTGAGCACCTCCTTCATCGAGGCGTAGTCGTCGGGGCCTTGCACGGTTTTGATATTGAAATGTCGGTATTCCTTTTTCGAGGGTTTTGCGTTGCGAAACACCACACATGCCGCCACCGGGTTCGTGCCGGAAATATTGGAGTTGTCGAAGCATTCAATATGGTGCGGTAGCGTGGAAAGGCGAAAATCCTTTTGTATGGTAGTAAGTGTGCGCATAGCACGCTGCTCAGGATTCAGTTTCTCCATCATTTTCAGCTTGTCGGTTCTATACTGCTCTGCGTTCTTCAGGGAAATGGCAAGGAGCTTACGCTTGTCGCCACGCTGTGGCACCACAAAGTTGATGCCCTCAAGCTCAAAATCAGGCACCACATTCACCAAGGCCTCCTTCACACGGTCGGCACGGTAAGCGTCGGCGAAACGGGAGCGAAACTCGCGGATAGCGGTGGACATCAGCTCGGCGTCGGTCTCTCCGGTGTCGGTGTCGATAAACTTATACTCGATGGTCATACTTTGCACCACGCTGCCTTCATGCACATGCATATAGTTGAAATAGGCGGCAGCCTCGTCACGGATAATGGAATAAACGTCGATGTTATTGATGGTCGGGCTTACGATAACCGACTTTGCACGGTATTTCTCCACCAGCAAATACTTTCTTTTCACCATCTCTGCCTCCTCAAATTTGAGCTCTGAGGCATAGCGCTCCATTTCACCGCGCAAATAGTCACTTACGTGCTTGGTTTCGCCATTAAGGATATGCGTGATTTCATCGATATATTTTGCGTAGTCTTCGGGCGAAACAAGTCCTTGACAAGGGCCGTCGCAGCTTTTCAAATGAAACTTGAGGCAAAGGCGGTGTTTTTTCGATTCCACCGCCTCTGGCGTGAGGTTGAAGCGACATGACCGAATCGGGAAAATTTGCTTGAGCGTGTCGAGCAAAGCCCACGCCACCTCTGTTTTGGGATAAGGGCCGAAAAACTTGGCATGTTTGTTCACTTTTTCACGCGTGAGGTAAACCCGAGGAAACATTTCCTTGGTCACACAAATCCACGGATACGACTTGTCGTCTTTCAGCAGCACATTGTAATGTGGCTGGTAGGTTTTTATCAAGCTGTTCTCAAGGTCGAGCGCTTCCTCCTCTGTATTGACCACGATATACTCCATGTCGTGTATGTGGCGCACGAGCATATTAGTGCGAAGCACGGGGTGAACCCTATTGAAATAAGAGCTCACCCTACGCTTCAGCTTCTTTGCCTTGCCCACATATATCACCTCGCCCTCTTTGTTGAAGTATTTATACACGCCAGGGCTGTCGGGCAGAAGACTGATTTTGAGTTTTAATTCTGGGCTCAATATATTTGCGAATTATCTCTACGACTACTTGTCGGGAAAATCGAATAAAGAGGTCACTTCCACATCTGAGGGAAAAACGGAACGACCGTTTAATCCAAGAAGCTCACAAATAAAATTAATATAGATTTTTTTCGGTTTCATCGACTTTACCAGCTCATAAGCGGCCATCATGGTGCCACCTGTGGCCAGGAGGTCGTCGTGAATCACCACCACATCGTCTGGAGTGATGGCATCCTTGTGGATTTCGATCACGTCGGTACCGTATTCTTTCGCATACTCTTTCTTTACGGTCTCGGCTGGGAGTTTTCCGGGTTTACGTAAGGGCACGAACCCAGCATTAAGGTCCACGGCGAGCATTGCTCCCCCGATAAATCCGCGGGCCTCTACGCCCACCACCTTCGTCACGCCTTTATCGGCGTAAAGTTCATGGAGCCCCTCACGCAAAATCTGTAGAGCCTCGGGGTCTTTAAAGGCTGTGGTCAGATCTTTGAATTGAATGCCGGGGACAGGGAAGTCGGGGACGTTCCTGACCACGCTTTTCACTTTGTCGAGTTGTTCTCTTTTCATTGTTCTTTATGTTTGGTTAATATTGTTCCACGTGAAACATTTTCGACTTATCTTCCTAAAAGCAAGAGCAGTATATTCACATCACTCGGGGAGATACCAGGAATGCGTGAGGCCTGACCCACTGTTTCGGGATCGATCTTAGCAAGTTTTTGGCGGGCCTCGATAGAGAGGGAGTGAATACTGGAGTAGTCAAACTTGCCACGGATTTTCACATGTTCCAGGCGAGAAAGTTTTTTGGCTATAGCTTCCTCCCTGGCAATATAGCCGTGATATTTGATAGAGATTTCAGCAGCTTCCACAATCTCGTCTTTTAGCGTAGGTGCAAAACTCCCAATGAGCGCTGCAAGATCGGGCACCATTTCTGCCAAAGCCAATATGCTGAGCTGTGGGCGCAGGATTAAATCATAAAGTTTGCAACCGTGCGCCAAAGGAGGCAATCCGCGGTTTTCAAGTTCTGGATTAATAATGGCGATTTTTACAGAGAATTCATTAGAGAAATCCACCAACTGATCCACAGCGCTCCATTTCAATCGCATCAAGTCGTATCGCTCTTGAGTGGCAAGACCGATGGCGTAGCCTTTTGGGGTGAGGCGAAGGTCGGCGTCATCTTGGCGAAGCAATATACGGTGCTCTGCCCTACTGGTGAACATACGGTATGGCTCGTCCACGCCCTTTGTCACGAGGTCGTCGATGAGAACACCGATATACGCCTCGTCACGGCCCAGCACAAATGGCTCGGCACCAATTACAGCCTGATGCGCATTGATGCCTGCCATCAAACCTTGCCCGGCGGCCTCCTCATAACCAGTAGTGCCATTCACCTGACCTGCGAAAAACAAGTTTTTCACAAGTTTAGTTTCCAGGCTGTGATGAAGCTGCGTAGGGTCAAAAAAGTCATATTCGATGGCATATCCCGGCCGGTAGGCCTGCACATGCTCAAGTGCAGGAATCTTGGCAAGGGCATCAAACTGCACTCTCCACGGCATCGATGAAGAAAAACCATTTAAATACATCTCATGGGTAGTTTCACCTTCTGGCTCGAGGAAAAGTTGGTGCTGATCCTTGTCGGGGAAAGTCACCAACTTCGTTTCGATGCTGGGGCAATAACGTGGACCGATACTTTGAATCTGACCGTTATATAATGGAGAGTCGGGGAGTCCGGCACGCAAGATGTCATGCACTTGCTTATTCGTGTAAATAATCCAGCAGGGGCGCTGCTTCAGTTTGCTTTTGACCGATGGAAGGAAAGAAAAATGGTGAAAATCAGTGTCACCTTCCTGCTTAATAGCCTTCGTAAAATCCACAGTACGCTCATCAAGGCGCACTGGCGTGCCGGTTTTCATCCGCTGCACGGTGAATCCGAGCTGCCGAAGTTGCTCAGTAATGCCGTGTGAGGCAGGTTCTGCCACTCGCCCACCCTCTATTTTCACTGGCCCCACGTGCATAAGCCCGTTAAGAAATGTGCCAGCGGTGAGAACGACAGATTTAGCGGAAAATTCCAGCCCGAAGGCGGTTTTTACGCCTTTCACCGCACCATCTTCAATCACAAGGCTAACAGCGGAGTCTTGCCACATAAAAAGATTTGGAGTGTTTTCAAGAATGCTCCGCCATTCGGCTATGAAACGAATGCGGTCGGCTTGTGCACGTGGGCTCCACATGGCAGGGCCTTTAGAGCGGTTAAGCATTCTAAACTGAATGGAACTACGGTCGGTGACGATGCCCATTTGTCCGCCAAGAGCATCTATTTCCCTCACTATCTGCCCTTTAGCTATTCCACCAACAGCAGGATTGCAACTCATTTGGGCTATTTTGTTCATGTCCATAGTGATAAGGAGCGTGGTGGAACCGAGCCGAGCAGCGGCGGCGGCGGCCTCACATCCGGCATGTCCTGCCCCAATCACTATCACGTCGTAAGAATAAATCATTGATTAAATATATTCGATGGCACTATTTCAAGCGCCTCATTTTCAAACCTTTCCATAATTTCACGCTCACCGGGACCTTTGTCGTTGATGCCGCAAAGGTGTAGCACCCCATGGATAATCACTCGCAGAAGTTCCATATCATAGGATTTTGCAAACTGGCCTGCATTGGAGCGTACAGTATCAAGCGAAATCACCATATCACCACTAATCCGACGGCGGTTGCTATAGTCGAACGTGATGATATCGGTGTAGTAATCGTGCTGAAGATACTTGCGGTTGGTGGCGAGAATGTAATCATCGTCACAGAAAATGTAAGTGAGCGCCCCCACCCTCTTGTCGTGGCTGGCGGCTACAGTCTCAATCCATTTGGCCACCGCCTCATGGTTAAGAACTGGCATCTCAACATTCTCGGCTATGTAAGAAATTTGCATCAAAGCCATTCTCTATAAAAGAACAAAATTCACATTATATAAATTAGATAGCGATGAAATAAGTGGCACAAAAGCCGAAACTTATGCGCACATTTTCACTCATACAAAGTTAGCTCTTTTGAATGGAAAAAGTGGATAAAAACGTCCAAAAGTGGTATTTTGAATTTTTCTGAAGCAAAATCAAGAAAAGTCAAAAGCACGTCAAATTACTAATATTTAACGCATTATACAATTCTAAAGGCGCTGAGAATCAAAAATTCACAAACTTATTGGTAGCCACAAAGGAATATTCACACTAATATGGCACACATTTTGCTGAATATAGAGACAAATACTGATTTTTTAAGGCAATTTTTGTTTGAAACGAGAATTATCATTAATTTTACTGACAAAGAAAAATTTTCCTTCACAAACCATTAAAAGAACAACTTCAAAATTTTCCTATCATGATTGAATACTTTCAAGCTAACCTCTGGCTACTTTGGATTTTGGCGAGTGTGGTGTTTCTTATACTCGAACTCACATCTGGCGACTTCTTCTTCATGAGTTTTGCATTTGGGGCAGTGGCTGCCACCATCACATCTGCTCTCGGCACGGGCTTCGTGGCCCAACTCATGGTGTGGATGATTTTCTCTTTGGCTTTCTTGATTTGGGTGCGTCCTATCGCCCTCAAATATTTCCACAAGGCCGACAAAAACATCAAAACAAACATCGACGCACTCATAGGAAGAGTTGGCACCGTGGAGCAAGCCGTCGAACCGGGCAAAAGCGGATATGTGGCAGTGGACGGCGACTCATGGCGGGCTGTTTCACGTGAAACAGGCACCATCAGCGTGGGCGAAAAGGTGAAAATCGTGAGCCGAAAAAGCCTCATCGTCACAGTGGAAAGGGCGTGAACGCACAGTGGTAAACAAACAGAAAACACATAACAAAAAAAATTAAATTATTCATTTTAAAGCAAATAGCAGTATGGAAAACTTAAGCATTGGCTTTTGGGTACTGATTGCACTGATTGTGCTCGTGCTCATTATCGTGAAAAAGAGTTTAGTGATTATTCCACAATCCGAGACCAAAATTATTGAGAGGCTGGGAAAATATTACGCCACCCTCAAGCCGGGTATCAATGTGATTATCCCATTTATCGACCGCCCCAAGACCACAGTGGCATATTCCAACGGAAGGTATTTCTACACCAACACCATCGACCTTCGCGAACAGGTGTATGATTTCGACAAGCAGAACGTGATCACCAAGGACAATGTGCAGACACAAATCAATGCCCTCCTCTACTTCCAAATCGTGGAGCCAGAGAGCGCAGTTTATGAAATCAACAACCTTCCGAATGCCATCGAAAAGCTAACGCAGACCACACTGCGTAACATCATCGGCGAACTGGAACTCGACGAGACTCTCACCTCGCGCGATACCATCAACACAAAGCTCCGCGCAGTGCTCGACGATGCCACCAATAAATGGGGTGTGAAAGTGAACCGGGTTGAGCTTCAGGACATTACTCCTCCACAGTCGGTGCTCCAAGCCATGGAAAAACAGATGCAGGCTGAGCGTAACAAGCGCGCCACCATCCTCACCAGCGAGGGTCAGAAAGCGGCTGCCATCCTCCAGTCTGAAGGTCAGAAGACGGCCCGCATCAATCAGGCAGAGGCCGACAAACAAACACAAATTCTGCAAGCCGAGGGTGAAGCGCAAGCCCGCATTCGCAAGGCTGAAGCAGAGGCTATCGCCATCAACAAGATCACCGAGGCTGTGGGGCAAAGCGCCAACCCTGCCAACTACCTGCTGGCGCAGAAATACATTGGCATGATGCAGCAAGTGGCAGAGGGCAACGGAACCAAGACCGTGTACCTGCCCTACGAAGCCACCAACCTGCTGGGCAGCATAGGCGGCATAAAGGACTTGTTCAAAGACAAATAAGCATCAACACATATCACTGATACCCTGATAACACTCCCAGTGTCTGTCAAGAGCCACAAAAAGCTCTCGGCAGACACTTTTTTACTCAAAAATATAGGATAATTAAGCAAAATAACGTAAATTCGCTAATAAAAGCATATCCCCCTTGATAAAAACAATACGATGATCAATATTTTCCATATCGTGAGCAACAAAATATGGAGCGGACCAGAGCAGTACGCCTACGACTTGATGCTCAAACTGAAAGATGAAGAAAACTACTATGTGGAAATGGTGTGCGGAAAAAGCGAAGCCGTGCTAAGCCGCTTCCGCCCGCTGGAAATTCCCCTCTCCATTCTTCCTCTGAAGGGCATCACCGACCTCGACAGCCCCAAGCGATTTAAAAGGCTGCTCAAACGCGGACAAAACATCATACACGTGCACACCTTTGGCGACGCCGTGACAGCCATCTTAGCCAAGCACATGAGCAACAACAGCAAGAACGTGCGCATAGTGATGTCGCTTCACGGTGTGGAGCGCCCACGGCTCAACATCGTGTCGAAAAAGGTGTACCGCGAGCTCGACCGCGTAATTTTCGCCTCGCAAAAAGCCTACGACTCCTTCATGCCACGCATCAAGCACTTCAACCGCGACAAGGCTGTGATCATCCGCGACAGCGTGCTGGAGGCCACCGACTCCCCTACCGCGCCAGATCTGCGCAAGAAACTGAATATAGCCCCGGAATGCGCCCTTATCATGTACCAGGGACGCCTGTGCCGTGAAAAGGGTGTGGACACGCTTATCAAAGCCATTGCACAGCTCGACAGAAGCTCCTTCCACCTGGTGCTTGTGGGCGAAGGTCACCACAAGTTTTTAGCACAGATTAAAGGGTTCATAGTGGCCAACCAGCTGATGAAAAACGTCACCTTCCTCGGATTCAGCCCATGCGTGCAGTCGCTCGTGAAGCAATGCGACTTCGGTGTGCAGCCAAGTGTGCGGCCGGAGGCCCTCGGCTTGAGCAACCTGGAATACATGATGCACGGCAAAGCCCACATCGCCACCAACAACGGCGCGCAGCTCGAATACCTGAACCACGGTGAAAACGCCCTGCTGGTGAACCCTGAAAATCAGTTTGAGCTGGCCGACGCCATCAAAAGCCTCATCGAAAACCCTGTGCTACGCAGCAAGATAGGACAGCAGGCGCAACGCGACTTCAACGACCATTTAGGCTACGACACCTTCTACCACCAGATGACCGCCCTCTACAACAGCCTCTTCTAAACCCAAAAAGCAATCAAAATGCCATATTAGAGAGGCAAAAACCAGCGGTTCATTAGCAAAAAGAAAAAAATATTGGAGTCGAACGTACTTCAATCCTGACCACATTATCGGATGTGTCGTGGTTGATTATTATACTTGTAACACACTTGAATTCAAATTGATAGGCGGACGTGGCATGCCACGTCACTACTATAACAGGTTCACCAATTCCATTTTTTACAGGAGAAACGCGATCACCCGTTAGATGAGTAAAGAGAATTATCAGATATAAAAATAGGCGAAATCGGCGAAAGCCGTATGAGGAGAAACAAAAAAGGCTCCAAACTCTTTGTTTGGAACCTTTCTGTGGGCAGGGACAGATTCGAA
>DLLC01000062.1:69095-69597 GCA_002476625.1 Porphyromonadaceae bacterium UBA7572
TTAACCACTTACCTACCTACCCTTGCTTTTAAGCAATGCAAAGGTAAGTATTTTTTTTCATTGGCACAACATTTTTGCAAAAATCCATTCCATTTCGTGGTCAATCACGCGATAATTGCTACTTTTGTGTGTTAAAAATCCACCAACCATCAAAAGGTAATTATATATAATAATGAAGAAAGCATACTACTATATCACCGGATCACTGTGGCTCGCCTTGATCGCCATAGTGATGCCAAGCTGCAGCTCCAAGTTCAGAATCGAGGGAAACATCCTTAATTTAGGCAACCAAAACGTGCTGATGGTGTGGGCCACAGCCGATGGCGTGAAAGAGGTGCGTACCACTGCCGAAAACGGTAAATTCAAGTTGGAAGGCGCAAGCCACGAACCGGCACTTGTGGTCATCTACAACGCCCAAAACCAGCTGATAGCCCACTTCGTGATGGAGGACGGCGACCACACACAGCTCCGTGGCGACATGAACGACCCTTTGGGCATCGAA
>DLLC01000049.1:0-4670 GCA_002476625.1 Porphyromonadaceae bacterium UBA7572
CCATCAGGTGGTCGTCCACAATATTGGCCAGGTGGTAAGTGGGGAGGTCGTCGGCGCGCTTATAGAGCACCTTGTCGTCGAGAATGGAGGAATTGATGGTGACATCGCCACGGATAAGGTCGTGCACCACCACGTTGCGTCCGGGCTCTATCTTGAAGCGAACCACATAGTTTGTGCCGGCATCGATGAGTCGCTGCACTTCTTCCGCCGGAAGCGAGAGGGAGTTGCGCATGTCCATACGGGTGGACGCGTCGTACTGGAAGTTCTTGACTTCCTTACGTTTTGCGTCAAGCTCCTCTGGGGTGTCGAAAGCGATGTACGCCTTGCCTGCGTCAAGCAACTGCTTCACATATTTGCGATAAATGTCGCGGCGCTCGCTCTGCTTGTAGGGGCCATAGCTTCCACCCTCTGCCACCCCCTCGTCAATGCCGATGCCAAGCCAGTGAAGCGCCTCGTTGATATAGGCTTCAGCCCCAGGCACGAAGCGGTTTGAGTCGGTGTCCTCTATGCGGAGAATCATTGTGCCACCATGCTGGCGGGCAAAGAGATAGTTATACAGTGCAGTGCGCACACCACCTATGTGGAGAGGCCCTGTGGGAGATGGTGCGAAACGCACTCTAACCTTTCTTTCCATTGTAGTTCTACTGTTTTCTTTCTGTTAATTTTTCAAATATTCTGCAAAATTACAAAATAATCACGACTTACACACGCCACCGCCGCCAATTACATAGTATTAACGTGATTTACGACAGCAAGGCTACCATATCACCCATCAACGAGTGCTCCGTGGGGTCGGCACGGCAAGGCACCACAGCCACCCATCCATCGCGCACAGCCACCACGTCGGTGTCGGTGTCGGCAGGGCGGTCGAGCTGGTAATCGCCTGCGGTCCAGTAGTAGTCGAATCCGCGAGGGTCCACACGGTGCTCATACTCATTCACCCATCTCCCCATGCCGGTGTGCACCACCTTTATGCCTTTAGCCTCAGCCGGCATATTCACATTCAGGAACGCACCTTCGGGAAGCCCCTTTTGAAGCACAGCTGCAAGCACCCGCTCCACCCAAGGCTCATAGGGGGCAAAGTCGGTGTCGGGCGCGAATGGCTCAGCCGAGAAAGCCACCGCCGGCACCCTGTGCACCGCTGCCTCGAATGCCGCTCCCAGCGTGCCGCTATAAAGCACGTTTGCCCCAAGGTTATAGCCATGATTGATGCCAGAAAGCACCACATCGGGCTGGCGGCCATCAAGCAGCTGGTCGAATGCGAGTTTCACGCAGTCGGTAGGCGTGCCGTACACTTTATATTCTTTGTAGCCGTCGGCCTCCCTCACCTTTTGAAGGCGGAGAGGGTCGAAGAAAGTGACCGAGCAGCCCTTACCGCTCTGCTGCGTCACGGGAGCCACAGCCACCACATCGCCATATTTGCGCGCCACCTTTATCAGCGCCTTAATGCCATTGAATGAAAATCCGTCATCGTTGCTGATAAGAATCAACGGGCGTTTGACTTTATCTTCCATATTTATTCATTATTCATTTTGGTTACTTTATCAATCAATACGATAGCGCTGACCGAATGCAAAAAGCCAAACTTGCACTTGACCTTTTGCCCACAAGCGCCGCCTATTTTCCACAAAGATAGTAAAAAATACGCCATACTTTACGGCTACACATATATAAAATAATTAAAAACACCATGCTTCCCTGCATTCAGGAATAGAGCGACACACGCCACTGATGCGAAAAAATAAGAAAAACGCATTTTTTTCAAAAAAAAACGCCAATTTATTTGCCAGTTTAAAAAAATGCCGTAACTTTGCACTCGCAATTCGGAAACGAACGCAAACGATGACTCCGTAGCTCAGTTGGTAGAGCAATTGACTCTTAATCAATGGGTCGAGGGTTCGAGCCCCTCCGGGGTCACCAATAAGCCTCCTAAATTAGGGAGGCTTTTTTATTGCCTACCACACTACACAAGTGAGTGGCCACGCTTAAGATGAGCCGAATGCGCAGTATTTGCATATAAATTCAAGAAATCACACACTTTTTCTTCTTAATCACAATTTTTATTACTACCTTTGCTTATGATATAGTAATTTAATCGCAGATTTGTGTAATATTTATTATTAGTAGAATTATAAGTGAGGCAAATCTAAAACTCTAAAATTCTAAAAAAACAGACTTTCAACACTAATAAAAACTCATACTATAGTGAAAAATAAGAGGAATCGACTTCAAATCATAGTCGAATTGATTAAGAGGAATTGTATAGGAAGCCAGAACGAACTTTCAGAGATGCTGAAAGTGCAGGGTGTGACGGTGACACAAGCCACCCTTTCGCGCGACCTGAAGACACTGAAAGTAACAAAGGTGGCCAACGACACTGGCAACTATATGTACATTATCCCTGACAGCAATGAGCTGCAAGACTCCTTGCTGATGAAGGGGCAGAAACGAGATGGAGGCAACTCACAGATTGGATTCGTGAGCCTTGAATACTCCGGCAACATTGCCGTGATTAAAACGCGCAACGGCTATGCCACCGGGCTGGCCTACGACATCGACATGAGCCACTCCGATGTGGTGCTCGGCACCATCGCAGGAGCCGACACGGTGTTCGCGCTGATCAAGGAAGGCGTCACGCGCGAGGAGGCCAGCGATTTTTTTGCGCGATTTGTGCCCATCGATGTGGCAAGAAAAAAATAAGGCTCAGGCGCCACCATGGGACTGGGCCTCTGAAAAAAAGATAAAAAAATATTTTTTTAGACATTTGATTCGTAGTAAGTAAACAGAAAAATGATTGACATCAAAGACATTGAAATTGTGGTGGCTGATGAGTCGCATCTCAAGTATATCGATGAGATAATCGACACGATGGCGGCAGCCGCCAAGGTTCGTGGCACTGGCATCGCCCGTCGCTCGCACGAGTACCTCGACAAGGTGATGCGCCAGAACAAAGCCGTACTGGCTCTCTACCACGGACGTTTTGCAGGGTTCAGCTACATTGAAAGCTGGGACCACCAATTGTTTGTAACCAATTCCGGACTTATTGTCCACCCCGATTTCAGAGGAATCGGAGTTGCTACGATGATCAAGCGACGAGTTTTCGCCTTAGCCCGCGAGCGCTATCCGCTGGCTAAGGTGTTCAGCCTCACCACCGGTGCCGCCGTGCTCAACATGAACACCAAGCTCGGCTTCAAGCCGGTGACCTTTGAAGTCCTCACCCGCGACAAGGCATTCTGGAGAGGATGCGAAAGCTGCGTGAACTACGATATTCTGCAACGCAACGGCGGAGCAAAGTGCCTCTGCACCGCACTGCTCTACGATCCAGCCGAGCATATCAACGAAGAAATCACATACGAAACGAATATGGACACAGAAAAGAAAACTAAGGAGCGCAAGAAAGTTGTGCTCGCCTACAGCGGCGGCCTTGACACCTCTTTCGCCGTGAAGTATCTTTCAGAAGACTGCGGCTACGCTGTTTACACCGCCACCGCCAACACTGGCGGCTTCAGCGCTGAAGAGCTCGCCACTATCGAGAAAAACGCTCTGGCGCTCGGCGCGGTGAAGCACGTGAACCTCGACGTCACCCACGAGTACTACGAGAAGAGCATCAAGTATATGGTGATGGGCAATGTGCTGCGTAACGGCACCTACCCCATTTCTGTGAGTTCGGAACGTATGTTCCAAGCCATCGCCATCATCAACTACGCCAAAGAGATTGGCGCCGACTGCGTGGCACACGGCAGCACAGGCGCAGGCAACGACCAAATCCGATTCGACCTCACCTTCCAGGTGCTTGCCCCGGAAATAGAAGTAATCACCCCTACACGCGACCTCTCGCTTACACGCGACTATGAAATCAACTATCTGAAGGATCACGGATTTGAGGGCGACTTCAAAAAACTTGAATACAGCTACAACGAAGGCCTGTGGGGCACGAGCATCTGCGGCAAGGAGACGCTGCACAGCAATGAGAACCTGCCCGAGAGCGCGTTCCTGCGCCAGATGACAGCCACCGCCGACAAGCGTATCACCATCGACTTCGAGAAGGGCGAAATCTCCGCCATCAACGGCACTCCCTACCCCGACAAGGTGAAAGCCATACAGGATCTTGAGAACCTTGTGGCTCCCTACGGAATTGGCCGTGACATCAACCTTGGCGACACCATTATCGGAATCAAGGGACGCGTGGGCTTTGAGGCCGCCGCGCCACTGCTCATCATAGCCGCCCATAAGCTGCTGGAGAAATACACCACCACCAAATGGCAGCAGTACTGGAAGGAGCAGCTGGGCAACTGGTATGGCATGTTCTTCCACGAGAGCTACTACCTTGAGCCCGTGATGCGCGACATTGAGGCATACCTTGTGGAGTCGCAGCGCAACGTCACCGGCCGCGTCATCATCGACCTCAAGCCATACCGCTACGAGCTGGTGGGCGTGGAGAGCGACTACGACTTGAGCAAGACCGACTTTGGCGAATATGGCGAAATGAACAAGGCGTGGACTGCCGACGACGTGAAGGGCTTCACCAAAATCTACGCCAACCCGCTGAAGATATATCACTACAACCAGATCAAGAACGGCAAAAAGGACTTATAACACTCACGCAATATGAAAATTAAAGCTGGCATCATTGGAGGAGCTGGCTACACGGCCGGCGAACTCACCCGCCT
>DLLC01000049.1:4717-5488 GCA_002476625.1 Porphyromonadaceae bacterium UBA7572
CCCGCCTACTCATCTGCCACCCCGACGTGGAACTGAAATGGATAAGCAGCACCAGCAACGCCGGCAACCGCGTGGACAGCGTGCACCAAGGGCTTATCGGCGAAACCGACCTGGTGTTTACCGACGGCACGCCTCTCGATGAAATCGACGTGCTGTTTCTCTGCACGCCTCACGGCTTCTCCAAGCCATTCATCGAGGAGCACAGCCACGACATTCCGGAGGGGCTGCGAATCATCGACCTTGCGCAGGATTTCCGCATAGCCGACGGCTCGCACGACTTCGTGTACGGCCTGCCTGAGCTGAACCGCAACCGCATCACCACACACACCAAGCACATCGCCAATCCAGGGTGCTTCGCCACCGCTATCCAGCTGGCGCTGCTCCCTCTGGCAAAGCACGGGCTACTTAACGCCGATGTGCACATCAGCGCCGTCACCGGCAGCACAGGGGCAGGCGTGAAGCCTGGTCCCACGAAGCATTTCTCGTGGCGCAACGACAACGTGAGCATCTACAAGCCTTTCAAGCACCAGCATTTGCTTGAAATACGCCAGTCGCTCACACAGCTCCAACCAAATTTCAACAGTGAACTCGACTTTATACCGATGCGCGGATGCTTTTCACGTGGCATTTTCGCCACCCTGTATCTCCACAGCAATGCCGAACTCGATGAAGTGAAGCGCCTCTACACGGACTACTACCGCGACCAAGCGTTCACCTTCGTGACGGAGAAGGAAATCGACCTGAAAGATGTGGTGAACACCAACAAGTGCC
>DLLC01000047.1 GCA_002476625.1 Porphyromonadaceae bacterium UBA7572
GTCGTTTTTCCAGCTCGACGACCCTGTGCTCAGCCAAATACGCGACCAGATTCTCGGACTCGACATCAACAACCTCACCCCTATGGAGGCGCTCAATAAGCTCAACGACATCAAGTCTATCATCACCGGCAAGTGATTTTTGGCGGTTTTGGCGTTGTCGTGAATTTGTTGTAATTTTGCAGGCAGAACCATAAAACCGAAAATAACAACGTCTTAATATTAAATATGGAAGTAGTGAACCTGTGCGAGCACGACTCGCTTGTGAGCCGCTATATGCTCGAACTCCGTGATAAAGATATCCAGACCGACCGTCTTCGTTTCCGCACCAATGTGAAGCGCATTGGCCAGATTTTAGCTTATGAGATATCACGCCGCTTGCAGTGGACCGACTGCGACACCGTCACACCGCTTGCGGTGGCGCATACCCGCACCATGGCCGACAAGGTGGTGCTTGGCTCCATTTTCCGCGCCGGGCTCCCTCTGCACGAGGGTATGCTCAGCTATTTCGACAACGCCGAGAATGCTTTCATCTCCGCTTACCGTGAATATATTGACGGGGGCGATGATTTTGTGGTGCGGACCGAGTATTTGGCAAGTCCGAGCATTGAGGGCAAGGTGCTTGTTGTGGCCGACCCGATGCTTGCCACAGGCCTGTCGATGGAAGTGGCTATCAAGGGATTTTTGCAGAAGGGCACACCGAAACATATCCATATAGGCGTGGTGATTGCCACCGATCAGGCCATAGAGCATGTGAAAAACACTCTTCCCGAAGGCGTGGATGCCACCATATGGGCTGCCGATATCGACCATGAGCTCAATGCGCACAGCTATATAGTGCCAGGATTGGGCGACGCCGGCGACCTTCTTTATGGTGAAAAGTAAGAGACGCTTTTAAGGTATATCCGAAACCTCTTCAATTTCCGCCCCCGTCTCAGCTATTTTTTGTGCGGGCGTTAGGACTGTCGTCGGGGAGCATCTCTTCGTTGAGCCTGCCGCTCCATAAATATTTGCGGGTTTCGCGCACAATCACGCCGCTGAGCAGCAGCACGGCCACGAGGTTGGGCACTGCCATAAGGGCGTTCATGCAGTCGCTCACGTTCCACACCAGCTCAAGGTTGATGACACTGCCCACGAAGATGCACGCCACAAATCCCCATCGGTAAACGTGCTTGATGATGCCACTGTGCAAGTATTCCATTGCGCGCTCGCCATAGTAGCTCCAGCCGAGGATGGTGGTGAAGGCGAAGGTGAACATGCCGAAACTCAGTAGCGGCTTGCCAATCATTGGAATGTCGCCAAATGCCGCGTTGGCCAGTTCTGCGCCATTGCTGTAATTGATGGAAGGGTCGGCAATGATACGGCTCACAATCACAATGCCGGTGACGGCGCAAATCACCACCGTGTCCCAGAATGTGCCGGTTGACGCCACCAGCGCCTGGCGCACAGGGTTACGGGTCTGCGCCGCCGCAGAGGCGATGGCAGCGGAGCCCAGCCCCGACTCATTGCTGAATAGGCCGCGGGCTATGCCGTAGCGTGCCGCGATAAGAATCGACGACCCCACAAATCCGCCACCCATGGCTTGTGGCGAGAAGGCCGCGGTGCAAATCTTCACGATGGCTGGCATCACATAGGTAGCGTTGATGCACAGCACATACACACACCCTACAATGTACAGCAACGCCATGATAGGCACCACCCACTCACACACCCTGGCTATGCTCTTCACACCGCCCACCACCACAATGCCGGTGATCACGGTCACGATAGCTCCTGAAATGAATGGGGAAATATGGTATGTTTTCTCTGCCAGCGAGGCGATGGCGTTGGCCTGGACGGTGTTGCCGATGCCGAAAGAAGCCACTATCGTGAAGATGGCAAACAGCACCGCCAGCCATTTCCAGCCCAGCCCTTTCTCTATGGCGTACATTGGGCCGCCAGCCATTTTCCCGTCGGGGGTGCGCTCACGGTATTTCACGGCAAGCAGGCATTCGCCATATTTCGTGGCCATGCCAAACACGCCAGTGAGCCAGCACCAGAGCACCGCTCCCGGGCCACCGAGCGCCACAGCCGTGGCCACGCCCACAATGTTGCCGGTGCCAATGGTAGCCGCCAGCGCCGTGGCAAGCGATCCAAACTGCGACACATCGCCCGATGAGCCATCATCGGGTGTGACAGAGAGTCGTATCGCTTTAAGAATATGGCGTTGTGGAAACCGTAGCCTAATGGTGAGGTAGATATGTGTGCCCAGCAGCAGGATAATGGTGGGCCAGCCCCACAGAATGCTGCTTATTGTGATGAATAGGTTGTTCAGTTCTTCCATTTACGGAGAGATGTTTTTATGAAAATAGTAGTTGAAGTGCTTAATAATTTGTAGTGTTTGCCTTACAAAAGTAATGATTTTTTGTAAATTATACGATTCTTACGCAAGAAATCTTTTTGAGGAAAAAAGATGATGGCGGGTGTTGGTAAAATGCCAATTTTGTGGTAATTTTGCCTTTGTAATCAAAAACACACATTATCTCATGGCTGATTCTGACATCATTTCCCGTATCAAGTACCTTATTAAGGAACTCAATTACAAGCAGACCGACTTCGCGAAGAAGATAGGCGTGGACACCTCCAACCTGTCGAAGTATATGAAGGGACGCCTTCCTGTAAGCGACTCGCTGGTGAACCGGATAGTGGTGAACCTTGGCGTGTCGAAGCAGTGGCTTGAAAATGGCACCGACATCCCTTTCGCCAAACACCCGCAGCTGCCGGTCACCACCGTGCCGGCGAGTGAAATGGACACTGTGTCGATGGGCACGCCAGTGTACGACATCGATGTGACGGCTGGCACAATGCCCAGGGCGCGTATGTTTTCCGATGATTTAGTGGTGGGGCATATCAATCTGCCCGACGTCATCAGCGAGAATTGCCGCATAGTGCGTGTGAGCGGCGACTCGATGAGCCCGGTGATTCGCAGTGGCGACCTGATAGCCGTGCGTGAGCTCACCAACACGCAATACATTTTCTGGGGCCAGATTTATGTGGTGCTGCTCGACGACTACCGCCTGGTGAAGTATATGCGTCGCCACCCCGACCCTTCGCTCGTGATACTGCGCAGCGAGAACCCCAACTACGACGACATGGAGATACGCCGTGCCGACATTCGTGAACTGATGCTGGTGCAGAATATTATTCATCTTGACACAAGAAACTAATGGCGACATCTAATAATATAAGTAATAAACAAGAAATCACTACCCACACGCTGCCTAATGGGCTGAAGATGGTGCATGTGCCAGCCTCGCAGCGTGTGGGCTGGTGCGGGCTGGTGGTGAATGCCGGCAGCCGCGACGACTATGCCTCACGCTTCGGACTGGCTCACTTTGTGGAGCACACCATTTTCAAAGGCACCACACACAGGCGTGCATGGCACATTCTCAACCGGATGGAGACAGTGGGTGGCGAACTCAACGCCTACACCACAAAGGAGGGCACGGTGCTTTACAGCGTGTTTCCTGAGCCTTACCACCTGCGCGCCATGGAGCTGCTTGCCGACTTGGTGATGTGCTCAGTGTTTCCGCGGCAGGAGATTGAACGGGAGAAGGATGTGGTGCTGGAGGAGGTGGCGAGCTACCGCGACACGCCAAGCGAGGCTGTGTTTGACGACTTCGAGGACTTGATTTTCGGAGAGGGCAGCGGTATGGGACACAATATTCTCGGCACCGAGCCGCATATCTCTGCAATGGACGGCGCCGACTGCCTTCGTTACCTCAAACAGCAGTATGTGCCGGAGAATATGGCTTTCTTTTATATGGGCCCTGCAGCCGCTGGCCGTGTGCTGCGTGATGCGGAAAAGCTGTTTGGCGCCATGCACCATACACTGAGCCGCCCCTCCCGCCATGCGCCCGCTGTGCTTGCGCCCACGCACAAGGTGGTGGACATGGGCCTGCACCAGAGCCACACCATAGTGGGGGCGAGGGTGCCGGGAATGCGCCATGAGGGCAGGTTCGCTTTGGCGTTGCTCAACAATCTTCTGGCAGG
Source organism: Porphyromonadaceae bacterium UBA7572 (assembly GCA_002476625.1). Lineage (GTDB taxonomy): Bacteria > Bacteroidota > Bacteroidia > Bacteroidales > Muribaculaceae > Sodaliphilus. The sequence continues at coordinate 4,030 of DLLC01000047.1, forward strand.
GCCGGGCATGAACTCGCTCTTGAATGTGCTGATGCGTGAGCGCAGGGGGCTTGTCTATACGGTGGAGTCGTCAATCGCCAGCTTCACCGACTGCGGACTGCTTGAAATCTATTTTGGTTGTGAGCAGAACAAGGTGAAAAAGAGCCTCGACATTATTGGCAGAACCATCAGTCAACTTGCCGAGTCGCCCCTGTCGGCGAGCCGGCTCGATGCCGCCAAGCGCCAGTATTGCGGCCAGCTTATTGTGGGGTCGCAGAATGTGGAGTCGATGGCATTGGGCGCCGGAAAGAGTGTGCTCTACTGGAATCGTGTGGCGAGCGTGGAGGAGGCTGTGGAGCGCATCAAGGCGGTTACCGCCGAGCAGGTGCGCCAGGCTGCCGAGCAGCTCACGCCCGATAAGGCTACCGTTCTCACCTTCCAGTGAGAAAAAGGCGGTCTGCCGCCCCTTGCGATGCGCCGGCAAGAGGGTGAGTGGTGGAAATGTTTGCGTTTATTTTCGCATTTTTTTGCGAGTACGGCAAAAAATAACTATTTTCGTAACCATTACAAGTTCCCCGTAGATTTTAAAACAACTAATATAAAGACAACAGATTATGAACGACGTGAAATTTTATCTCGACCCAGCCGACAAGAAGATGGGCGAGGCTGCTATGTTTTTGGAAGAGGCTCTGGCTCACATCCGCGCCGGAAAGGCCAATGTGAAAATTCTCGACGGCGTGAAGGTGGATGCCTATGGAAGCAAGATGGGGCTCAGTAGCGTGGCAAATGTGAGCGTTCCCGACGCTCGCTCTATCGTGATCACTCCATGGGACAAGAGTATGTTCCGCGCCATAGAGAAGGCCATTATGGACGCCAATGTGGGTATCACTCCAGAAAACAACGGCGAGGTGATTCGCCTCAACATTCCACCTCTCACCGAGGAGCGCCGCAAGCAGCTGGTGAAGGAGTCGAAGGCTGAAAGCGAGAGAGCTAAAGTGAGCATTCGCAACGCACGCCGTGAGGCCATTGAGGGGCTGAAAAAGGCTGTGAAAGACGGTATGGCTGAAGACGTGGAAAAAGACGCAGAGGCCAAGGTGCAGAAGCTCCACGACAAGTATCTCAAGAAGGTGGACGAGTTGTTGGCCGCCAAGGAAAAGGAAATCCTCACTGTGTAGTTTTTTTCTCTCCCCCTTTTATTCTTTAGGGTAATCAGATAAAAGAAAAGCCCCCCGACTGGGTTTCATGCCAGTCGGGGGCTTTTCTTTATGTGTGCTGTGGTGGTCAAAGCCTTCAGGGGCGCGCTTTGCGCCTATGAGGGCTGCCAGCCAACATTCGGGGTTACTTTTCAGGGAGCATGATCACTTCCACGTCGTTGCCTGCCTTGAGTATTACATTCTTAACGAAAGCCGACACTTTGGCGGGTGTGAGGCTCTTCACGATGCTCTTGTAGTCGGACTGGGTGTCGATGCCTCTGCTCACGTACAGGTTGTAAACGCTTAACCAGTGCTCGTTCTCCTTGTCGTTGGCTTCTGCGTCTTTCAGCATCAGCGCCTTGATTTCTTCAAGGGTGCCAGCGTCAATCTTCTTGCAGATGTTGACCACTTCCTCGCGCATGATTTTCAGCGCCTCGTCGGCTTTCTCGGGCTTCATTGGACAGTGGCCGAGAATGGTGGTGAACACACGGTCGCCAACCATCTGTGCGCTGCCGGCTGCGCCTGCCGAGTAAGCTGCGCCTGCGTCTTCGCGAATCTTCTGGAGATAGATTTTGCTCAGCACTTGCCCTGCTGCACTTGCGAGAATGCTGTTCTCGAGGGTGTAGGGGGCGGTGGTGCTGTACCAGTACATGCGTGCGATGGCCTTGGGCGTTTCCATCTTCATCTTAAACTCGTTCACCACTTTTCCGGTTGGGCGCTCTGCCACGTTCTTGTAGTTTTCCTTTTTCTTGGCATCGCCAGGCAGTGAGGCAATATACTGCTCGATATAGCCGCGGAGTGTGGCTTCGTCGAAGTTGCCGATAAAGTAGAAGGTGAAGTCGGCTGCGTTGGCGGTGCGCTCCTTGGCAATGGCGAGCACGCGGTCGTAGTCCACTTGCTTGAGTTCGTTCACGCCGAATGGGGCGTTGCGCCAGCTCTTGTTGTTGATGGTGTATTCCATCTGTTCCTGGAACACAGCCTCAGGCTGCTTGTCTTTGTTCTTCAGCATATTTTCCAGAGCCTTCATGAGGTTGGAGTAGCTTTTCTCGTCTTTTTTGATGGCGGTCATCTTCAGATAGGCGAGCTGGAACATCGTCTCCATGTCCTTCACAGTGGATTTGCCGCTGAGGCGCTCGTAGGATTGCGAGAGCGAGAAGTTCACGCTGGCTTGTTTTCCGGCGAGAGCCTTGTCGAGCTCGGTGTTGTCGAAGTCGCCCAGCCCGCTGGCGCTCACCACGTAGTCGATGAGCTCGGTGTTGGCCCAGTCTTTTTGCCCGTAGAGCGAAGAGCCGCCTTTCGACTCTGCTCTCATCAGCACCTCGTCGGCCTTGTAGTCGGTCTTTTTGTACACCACTGTGGCTCCGTTGCTGAGGGTGAGGGTCTTGAAGCCGAATTTCTTGTCTTGGGCCTCCTTCACGATTTTGCCTTTTTGTGGCAGTGTAGAGATGAGAGGCTCGTTTTTCACATTGTCCACCCATGGCTGCAGGTCTTCGGCCTGTGCTGCGTCGATGGCGTTTTTGAGCTCGGCTTCGGTGGGGTAGGTGGCCTCTTTCTTTTCCTCGTTGAAGTTCATCACCACAAGGTTTGTGTCGGACTGGTGGATAAGTTCCTTCATGGCCTCGTTGATGGCGTCCACGGGAATCATTGGCACCACTTGGCTCATCATCTCATATTCTGTCTCGATAGCGGTGAGCGGTTCTTTTTCAAGGTAGTTGCTTGCGCAGAGTCGGCCAAATCGGTCGTTGTCGATTTTGTTGCGCTCGTTGTATTGCTTTTCGAGCTGGCTAAGGTATTCGGCCTTGGCGCGCGCATACTCGGTGGCGGTGAAGCCGAATTTTTGGGCGCGCAGGGCTTCAGCGGTGGCGGCCTTTACGGCTTCAGCGGTTTTGCCTTCCTTGGGCACTACTGTGACGTCGAAAGCGTCTTTCGTCTTGGAGAATATATATTCGCCATCGTAGGCGCTTGCCTGGATAAATGGACAGTCGGCCTCTTGTGCCTTTTCGCTGAGGCGGTTGTTGAGCATTTGATGAATGCACCATTTTGAGTAGTCGTAGATGAGGTACATCACACTTTTTTTCTCATTCTCTGGGAATGGGTCGTGCTTATACATGATGCTCACCATGTTCATGCGCTGCTCCTTGTCCTTGTCCACCACCACGATGGTCTCTGGGTTGTCGGGCACCTGCTCATCGACCACTTGCGCTGCGTCGGGGGCGGGGGCGGGGATAGTGCCAAACATCTCTTGGATTTTCTTCACGGTGTAGTCCACGTCGATGTCGCCCACCACAATCACGGCTTGGTTGTCGGGACGGTACCACTTTTTATAGTAGTTGCGGATTTCGTCGTATTTGAAGTTGTCGACCACGCTCATCAGGCCGATTGGCATGCGCTTGCCGTATTTCGAGCCGGGATAGAGCTTCTCGAGATTGCGCTCGAGCATGCGCTGTGACGCAGAGGAGCGCAGACGCCATTCTTCGTGAATCACACCGCGCTCCTTGTCAATCTCGCTGCCTTCAAGCAGCAGGCCGTTTGACCAGTCCTTGATGATGAGTAGGCAAGAGTCGAGTGCGCTCTGGCGTGTGGAGGGCACGTCGTTGATGTTGTAAACGGTCTGGTCAACGCTGGTGTAGGCGTTGAGGTCGCGGCCGAATTCCACGCCGAGTGTGCGTGTGTAGTCGATCACGCCGTTTCCGGGGAAGTTGTTGGTGCCGTTAAACGCCATGTGTTCCAGGAAGTGTGCGAGGCCGCGCTGGCTTTCCTCTTCTTGGATAGAGCCTACACGCTGTGCGATGTAGAAATTCACATGGTGCTCAGGATAGTTGTTGTGACGCACATAGTAGGTGAGTCCGTTTGCGAGCTTGCCGGTGCGTATGGCGGTGTCGGCTGGCACGTCGGGCAGGGCCTGTGCTATTGCTGCAGCCGCCACGAGGGCAAAGACAAGCGCAAATAAGTTTCTGAGTTTCATAATTGATTAATTTAGTTATGTATGATTGAATTTAATGAGAGTTGTGCACGTGGTGCCGCCAGCGGTGGCTGTGATGAAAATCACAGTGTCTGTATATGTTTTTGACGATGCGGTAGCGGATAAAACTACACGGATTTTCATTTATTTAGCACAAAGTTAAATATTTTTTTCAGAATTATGAGTAATTCGTGAAATAAGTGAAGTGAGTCCGCCAAATCTTGTCGTTCGAGTTAGGCGCGCGGGAGTGAAATGGCGTGAATGTGTGATACAACAAAACAAGCGCCCTGTGTCGTGTTCGCACGGGCGCTATGTGTTATGCTTTGTTTGTGTCTCGGGTAGAGGCTGAGCGTCTGCCTTGCTTATTTGTTGCCAGTGGCAGGGGCTGCTGGCTGGTTCTGCTGTCCGGATGTTGGGATGCCGGTGCCTTGCTGCTGCTCAGTCTTTGGCGTGGTGAGTGAGGTGCCCTGCTTTGTGTCGGCGCTCTTTGCCATGATGCATGCGAAAATGCTCAGCACGCAGATGAAGATGGCCAAGCTCCAAGTGGCTTTTTCGATGAAGTCGGTGGTTTTACGCACGCCAGCAATTTGGTTGTAGCTGCTCACGTTGGTGGCCAGACCACCGCCTTTCGACTTTTGAATAAGAACCACACCAATCAGCAATAATGCTGCGAGAGTAATTAAGATTGCAAAAATAGCGTTCATGTCTGTATAAATGTATTTTATTTTTTTGTTTTTTCGTTGAGTACCAATTTACGCAAGAAACGAATTTGGTCTGCAAAGTAAATACTTTTTTCTGGAAAATTCAAATTTATGTTCTCAATAATTTCAAGAGCCTTAGAATAATTACGCCTTTTGATATACATTTTCGCCAAACTCTCGCTCAGCATGGAGTCGTCGCGCTCGGCGGGTTGCTCGATAGGAGCGTCGGCCACCTCGGCGGCTTCCTGCTCATCCACGTGCTGCTGTGGCATGTGCGCCACTTCTTTCTCCTTTTCCCGCTCCTGCGCTATGAAGCTGCTAATGAGGGCGTCTTGTGCGCTTTCGCCAGCTGCTGCTGCGCCAGTGTGCGCGCCTTGCTGCTGCTCCTCGGCGGCGAGGATGTCGGCATAGTCGGGGGTGGGGTTGAAAATCATATTTTCAAGAGCCTCCACCTCTTTCTGGTTGCCAGATCCGAATGCGTCTAAAAACATGTCGATGGCGTGTGTGGTGGACGTGGCAGGCTCTTGCGCAGGCTCCTGCGGGTAGAAGTCGCGGAAGAGGTCGGCGTCTTCACCGAGGTGCGCTGCCAGCACTTTGCGGTCGGCGCTGCTGATGGCGAGGCGTGCCAGCAGGTCGTCGGCATCAGTGGTGCCGTGCTGCTTCAGGTAGAGCAGTGCGGGCAGGCTGAAGTAGGGATACTGGCGCTGCGCCTCGTCGAGCCATTCTTTGGTGATGGGCAGTGAGGGGTTGGCGATATATGCTTGTATATTTTTTAGTATATCCATTTGTAAAATTGATATAAGCGCATTTGTGAATGATGATGCGCGAGTGCGTCACCAGTTGCCAAACGTGGCGTTGAAAATGAGGTCCTTTAGGTCGTCGCAGATTTGAGCGCAGAGCTCGTCTTGCACGTCGGAGAGCATTTGGCTGCTGTCGAAATCGCGGTAGGCCGAGAAGTTCTGGTCGCTGCTGAGCGCGGGATTCTTGTTGTCGATATATTTCACGCGCACCGTGATGGTGAGTCGCGTCTTGCTTGCGTAGGCGTCTTCGCCCACGGCCTGTGGTGTGAGGTTGTAGGCAGTGATCTCTCCTTCCATTCTCACATCGCTGTTGGGCGAGTCGATAACCCTTAGCCGCGTGTTCTGCGCCACCATGTCGCGGAGCTTGTTTTCGAAGGTTTGCTGCAAAGGCGGATACACTAATGCCGCGCGGATAGGGAAGTCGCTGAACGATACGGTTTTGTACACGTTGTAGTCGATGGAGGCGCCGTTGAATTTATAGAAATTATACACGCTGCACGCCTGCGCCACTATGAGCAGGGCCGCCACGACAGTGGCTCGACGGAATATGTAGCCGATATTTTTCATTGCTTTTTGTGTTGGTTTCTTGACTCCAGCCCGTATTCCTTGATTTTGCGGTAGAGCGTGCGCTCGGATATTTTGAGCTCTTCTGCGGTGCGTCGGCGTCGGCCATTGTTGCGCTCAAGCGCGCGTGTGATGGTCTCACGCTCGGTTTCGTCGAGCGTCATGGTGTGCGCCCCCATCTCGATGGCGTAGGGCGCCGGGGTGATGTCGGGGGTGCGGTTGGCGGTGATGGTGTCGCCGTGGGTGTTGATGTCGATAATCTTCTTTCCAGGCTCGTCGTCGCTGCCCATGCCAGTCTTGGTGAGCTTGAGGTTCTCGCGCTTGAGCAGTTCTAACTCATCGCCAATGTGAAGGGTGGTGGTGGGCATTTGGCGTTCCCCGCTCATAGCCTCTTGCACTTGCAGCACGTCTTGCTGGAGTTTGAGAATCATTCTGATAATCCACTCTCGGTCCTTCTTGTAGTCGAACTGCGCGTCGCTCACGCTCACTAACGATGCGGAGTCTTCCGCGGGCAGGTATTTTGACACTTCAGATCCGGAGAGGCTGTTGCCAGCCTCGAAGAGCGCGATCTGCTCGGCCACATTTTTCAGCTGGCGCACATTGCCGGGCCAGCGGTAGGCGAGCATTGCTTTCTTGGCCTCGTCGGAGTATTCCACCTCAGGGGTGTGGTATTTTTCGGAGAAGTCGTGGCTGAATTTACGGATGAGCAGCCAAATGTCGTCGCCACGGCGCCGCAGAGGCGGAATGTCGATGCGCACGGAGCAGAGGCGGTAGTAGAGGTCTTCGCGGAATTTTCCTTGCTGGATAGCGGTTTCGAGGTTCTTGTTAGTGGCTGCCACAATGCGCACGTCGGTTTTGCGCACGTCGGATCCGCCCACGCGCATATATTCGCCCGACTCGAGCACACGCAGGAGCAGGGCCTGTGTCTCCAAGGGCAGTTCCGCCACCTCGTCGAGAAAGAGGGTGCCGCCGTCGCAGTCCTCGAAATATCCCTTGTGGTCGCTGATGGCGCCGGTGAACGAGCCTTTCTCGTGGCCGAAGAGTTCGCTGTTGATGGTGCCGGCAGGAATGGCGCCACAGTTTACCGCCATGTATTTCGCGTGTTTGCGCCGGCTGTTTGCGTGTATGATTTTCGGAAACACCTCCTTGCCAGATCCGCTCTCGCCAATGATGAGCACGGAGAGGTCGACAGGCGCCACTTTCAGTGCCTGTTCGAGTGCGGTGATGAAGAGTGGCGATTTGCCGATGATGCCAAATCGCTGTTTTGTGCTTTTAATAGCTGCTTCAAGTGTGGCCATATATTAATAGATGCAATGTAGATTTTTGAGTTAATTGAGCTATGTTACTTTTCCCATTTGCGCATGCTGTAGGTGCGGCTGCGCAGTAAGTGGCCTAAAGCCTCCACCGATTCGCACTGGGCTTGCTCTTCGGGCGAGATGGGATTGCCCACCGACACGCGGAACGTCTGGTCGTGGCGGCGGAACACCTCGGAGGGCAGCTTCAGCGTGCGCAGTCGCCAGTCGATCATGCCTAAGATATTGAACAGAGCGCTGTTGTGGCCGTGGAAATAGATGGGCACGACGGGCACTTTGAGCTTTTGAATCAGGCGAATGATGCTGGGCTGCCACTGGCGGTCTTCGATGTGAAGGAGAGGGGTCACCTTCGACACTGCTCCGGCAGGGAAGAACCCGAGGGGGTGGCCGCTTTTCACATGGCGAAGGGCGGTGGTGATGCCCTGCATCGACACGGCTCGCTTGGCGGGGTCGCTACTTGCGAGGGCGTCCACGGCTATGAAGTTGGGCCGCATGGCGCCAATGTAGTTCAGCACCATGTTCACCATCACCTTGAAGTCGGGGCGGTATTCGCCAATGATTTTGATGAGCATAATGCCGTCGAGCGCGCCGAACGGGTGGTTCGACACTGTGATGAATCCGCCTTCCTTAGGCAGGCTTTTCAGCACCTGTTCGCCATGAATGTCGATGGTGATGTTCAGGTCGCGCAGAAGCCCTTGCACAAAGGGCACGCCAGGCGTGTCGCAGTTGTGGTCGTGAATCCAGTTCACCTTGTCCACGGCAAGGAGCTTGAAAAGGAAATGCACCAGCTTCTCCTTTCCCTTGAGGAAGGGGGCGAGCTGGCAAACATCGTTATAGTCGAGCACTGTGCGCTTGATAGGCTCTTGTGCGGCGTTGGGTGACTGCTGTTGGGTTGGCTTATTGACGTCCTGCATAGGTGAGGTGATAGGTGTTTATATATACAAGTACGCAAAGTTACGAAACTTCCTCGAAACGAAAAGAAAAAACCGAGTGAAAATGTGTCAAAATGGCACGTTTCGCCTTTCGTGTAGAGTCCAACAGCAAGTGCAAAATT